>JAYRUI010000037.1:0-12706 GCA_041919175.1 Rheinheimera sp.
TGGCTGGAGTGTTGACCGTTTGTGGCAACAAAGTCTGCCCCAACAACAACCGGGCTGGGTGAGCTTATTGGGCCAAAGTCTGGCTTATCAGCTCAATCAACCTGAAGTGACGGCGGAACAAGTAGCCGACCAGCTGAATTTAACTTTGCAAAGCATGCCTCTTGACGCCATCGCCTGGTCTGAGCCTGAACAGCAGGCCTTGGCACGGGGTCAGCTGGTGCCTTTGTTCAGTGGCAATATGGTGTACTTTTATCAAAGCGGCGCTGATGAACAATCCTTGTTGCAATTTGGCCCGGTGGAAATAGACGCCAGCAGTCATCAGGGTTATTTTTTCACTTTGTTGTTTTTTGCATTGCTTGCTGTGGCAGTTGCCTTGTGGTTATGGCCGCTGGCACGGGATATTCAGCAACTGCAACGTCAGCTGCAAAAATTTGGTCAGGGCATGCAATTGCCTGAACAAAAATTACCTGCCCATTCGCTGCTTGCGCCCATAGCACAAAGCGCCAGCCAGATGGCGAGCCAAATTCAGCGGCTGGTTGCCCTGCAACGCGAAATGACTCACGCAGTTTCGCATGAGCTACGCACGCCGTTGGCCAGGCTTAGTTTTGCGCTGGAAATGCAGGATATAGCTGCGGCCGACAAACAAGCCATGCTGCAAGATGTGAAAGAGCTGGATCAGCTGGTCGATGAAATGCTGGACTATGCCAGACTGGAATCTCAGTCGGTGCAATTGCAACCCGAGCAGGTCAACCTGGCGGAGCTGCTGGATAACCTGGTGGAAAAACTCACTCCTTTGCCAGGCGCCCCCATTTTGCTGCAACGCCCGCCTCAGCTGTGGTTGTTGTGTGACGGCCATTATCTGGAGCGTGCTTTGCAAAACCTGTTGGTCAATGCCAAAAGATACGCCAAAAATCAGGTGTTGTTGTCTTTGCGCCAGGAGCAGGACGAGATAGTGTTTTCAGTAGAAGATGACGGCCCGGGTATTCCGCAGGCACAACGGGATGCTATTTTGCAGCCTTTTGTCAGGTTGGATCAAAGCCGCAGCAAAGGTCATGGGGGTTTTGGTTTGGGTCTGGCTATTGTTAGCCGCATTGTTGGCTGGCATCAGGGTCAGATATTAATCACAGATTCGGTGTTGGGCGGGGCTTTGTTTCAATTGCGGCTGCCGCTAAAGCAGCCACAGTTGAGACAACAGTGAAATTACAGACCCAGATTTGACAGGAAGTCGTCATCCACCAGGTTTTCTGCTTCAGCGGTATCTGGCTGATTTTGCTGATGTGCGTTGGCCAGAATATCATCCACATTTTCATGCGCCGCTTTTTCAAACTCATGCAGCTGGATAAATTCAGTTTTATCCATTGCCAGTTCCATATAAAAAATATTGTGCAGTGGCGTGCTGAAAGTCACACGGCGGGCCTGAGGTTGATCCAGCTGGGTATTAATTAAGATCTGCACCTGTTTATTAATCGCCATCATTTTTGGCTGGCTCTGATTAATAGAGGTTTGCAGTTCAAGTCTCACCCTGTTGGTAAAATCACCAACAATTTGGTTCATCAGCTCGCCCATCACATTGCCTACTTCGTCAGACGTGTGGAACTGTGCCAGCTCAGACTCAGGCATCCCCATACTCATCATATACTTACGATAAATTTCCAGCGCGGCTTCTGAGGTGAAGTTAATAATCACCAAACCGGAAAAGCCACCATCAAACAACACAAAACAACCAAGGTCCGGTCGCAGGCAGGTTTTCTGAATTTTTTGCACCATAGGTGAGTAGGCAACATTGCCATTACCAGCGGCTGCCAACACCTGGGTTACTGAGGAGCAGAGCGTTAACAGGATCTCTTCTGTGGTAATTACTTTATTCTTTTTCATGTAGGCTCCCAAATGGCCCGGATAACAACAATGATGACTGTTTCTTGCTGGATTAACAGTCACATGAACGACTTAGCTAAGGGTCGGTATGCTTCAAATACTAAGCCACAGCCAGTCGGCATGCAACTTTGTTGCTGAATTGTCTGCACTTTCGCGACAAAACAGCACTTTGCGAAAAGCGGCTGTTGCGCTAAGGTGTTGGCATTAACCTTCAACCAGATGATTTGCAGAGGAAATTACGGTGCTTCAGCTGACTGTGGATCCCTATGCCGACAAATCTTATGTGCGCCAGCTCAAACGCCTGATCAGTAGTCTGCTGTCGGTCAGCAAGTTTCAGCATTCAGTCTATGGCCAGGCCAGTCAGTTTTTTCAACGGGACACTTTCCAGAACGCCACACTGACCATGCTGCAACAAGCCTGGGATCAGGCGCAGCAACAGCTGCGTTTAGCCACAGCAAAAACAGAAGCCAGGCTGGTGTTACAGGCACAACAATGTCAGCAGGCTTTTGTTGCGGAGCAAAACAAACAACTACAGCAAAGACTGAATAACCAAAGCCAGCTGTATATGTTGTGCCAGCAGTTTTTGCAGCTGACCGAAGGCAATAACCGCGCTGAAACCATTTTGCGTTCATCTAAAATGCTGGGCACCTTACAATTACTTGCCCCCAGTGAAGGTGAGCAAATTGCCACTGTGCAGCAAAAATACAAACCTCTGTATAAAGCCACTTTAAGTTTGCGTTTACTGGACCATTTGCTGGCGCAGGGCCTGATCACTAACAGTTATATTCTGCAAAAAGCGCAACAACGCCAAACTACTGCGGACAGCAGCAGCTATTGTCCGTTTCGTGATGACGTGCAAATGCCATTGTTAATGGCACTGCTGTTACAGGATGTTGGCCATTATCACCCGGACGCGTTAAAAATTCTCACCGGACCGGATGGCAATTGGCCGCGCAGCAGAGAACTGGAACCTGACGAGCGCAGCCGCTTTCTCGACATCAGCTTACAAGCCAGCCTGAGCTTTTTACTCAAAGGCATTGGCGTACCTAGATACCGCGGTAACTCCAGGCCAGAACGGGATGCTTTTGATAAAAATGAGCAAGACAAACTGGCTTTTGCCGCCACTTTGTTACGCAGCAGCACCAACCCGGGCACAGGCGTGGGTAATCTGCTGAAGTTGCCGCAAGTCTATGCTTCGGCCGTGCTGCCGGGGCGCAACAGGTTTGATTATCAGGCTTTGCCCAAAGTGGCACTGATTTTAAAAGCCGGTGCTGCCAATGGCCAATATGACGGCCGTATGGTGCAGTCGTTACTCAGCATCACCGGCATTTTTCCGCAGGGTTACGGCATTGTATTTTTGCCCAAAGACGCCAGTGGTCAGCCACTTGACCGCTACGAGTTTGCTATTGTCAATTCGCTGTACCCACCACAACCGGAAGCACCAATTTGCCGGGTGGTGACCCGCAACCTGCATTACCGCAACAACCTGCCAAACAGCAGTATCAGCGTGGCGCATAATTTGTATTTTAAACCGGCCCGGCAGCAGTTGTCGGTGATACCACAGCAACGGTTACATGAAATTCTCAGTAAACTGTCGTCTGATTTTGAGCCCGGCCGTTTGCGGCGGTTATTACCCCGTTATTGGCACCCGGATGAGTTTTTTGCCGAGCCCCGCCATCAGAATTTATGGAACCGCGCCGAACTGCTCGAGAATTAAACCTTTTTGCCACAAGCTGAAAAACTCATGACCGAAAAAGAAAAAATGTTAAACCAACAATGGTTTAACCCCCGAGACAACGAACTTGCCAAAGCAAGGTCAATCGCCAAACAACGTTGCCGTGCCTTGAATCAACAAGGGCCTGAACCTTTTAAAACTCATCAACAGCTGGCAAAACAGCTGTTTGGCAAAGTGCGGTCTTGTTATATAGAACCGGACTTTTATTGTGATTATGGTTTTAATATCGAGCTTGGCGAGCGTTTTTACGCCAATCACCATTGTGTAATTCTGGACGCTGCCCCCGTGATCATTGGTGACGATGTAATGTTTGGCCCTGGCGTGCAACTCTATACGGTCACTCACCCGCTGGATGCCGCCAGCCGTATAACCGGCCTTGAAATGGCAAAACCTATCCGTATTGGTCATAAAGTGTGGATAGGCGGTGGCGCTATTGTCTTACCTGGTGTTTGTATTGGCGACGAAGCCGTGATTGCCGCCGGCAGCATCGTCACCAAAGACGTCGCCGCCGGTATGCTGGTGCAGGGCAATCCGGCCAAAGCGGTGCGACAGGTCAGCCTGCCAACTCAAACGGCTTCTACTGATTAAGCCTGTTCCCGTGCAGTAAATCGACAGATTTATCGTTAAAAAGGCCGATTTTATGCGCTTTTTCCGAACTGTGAAGGGACTACAATAGCGCCCTTTATTGCTCTGGAACCTTGTTCACCATGTCACGCCCTGCACCATCTTTTGCCCTTATTTTGTTATTTGCCGCCATTATTGCCACGACCCCGCTGGCCATAGACATGTATTTGCCCGCCATGCCACAACTGGCTGACAGTCTGCACACCGACGGCGTGCTGGTGCAGCAGTCTTTGAGTATTTTCCTGGCATTTTATGGCTTGGGTATGTTGTTATTTGGCCCACTGGCAGACGCTGTAGGCCGGCGGCCGTTGGCACTCTGGGGTTTAACTGGTTTTATCAGCGCCAGCCTGCTACTGAGCCAAACCAGCAGCATTGAGTGGTTCTTGACCTGGCGTGCATTGCAGGCCTTGGCGGGCAGCGCCGCCACTGTGGTGGTGCCCGGCATTATCCGGGCGATTTATCAGGAACACACCGCCAAAGGTATGTCTTATGTGTCGATGACCATGATGCTGGCGCCTTTGTTAGCACCCGCTATTGGCAGCCTGGTGTTGTTTCTGGCCAGCTGGCAATGGATTTTTGTCGTGCTGGCACTGTATGCGCTGGTGATCCTGTTGTTATCGGCGAAATTTCTGCCAGAAATAACCAGCAAAGCGCAACGCAATAAACTGGATTTTTTTGGCTCTTACCAGGTGGTTTTTGCCCATAAAACAGCAAGACCCCTCATTGCCATTTCGATGTTTTCATCGTTCAGCTTTTTTTGTTTTTTAACCGCAGTACCTTTTGTTTATATTGAACATTTTGCCGTCGACGAGCAAATGTTCAGCCTGCTGTTTGGCCTGAATGTGCTGATGCTCATCAGCGCTAACTTTATCAACAGCCGTTTGGTAAGCCGCGTTGGCAGCCCCAAAATGCTCAAAGCCGGCTGGTTGAGTGCATTGTGTTTTGCGGTTGGTTTAGTGCTGGTAAGTCACCTGGATTTGTCGTTGGTCTGGACAGTGCTGATGATAGCGCCACTGATGGCAAGCCTTGGTTTAATTGCTACCAATGCCGATGCGCTGATTTTAATGGCGTTTCCGAAACACAGCGGCACTGCAACCGCAGTGATTGGCACCTTAAGATTTGGTGCCGGCGCGCTGGCTGGGCCTTTGCTGGCACTCTGGCCGCAACAAAACACCGTACCTTTTGCGCTATTGATGTTGTCGGGCGTGCTGGCCATCACAGTGGCGCGGCTTTTTATAAAACCAGCAGCAGCTAAAACAACTACTGAATTAAGCTAAACGTTTTAGCTCAGCAGTTAACAAAGCGACGATATCCTGACTGCTGCGCAGCAGACGCAGCTGTGCAAATAACTCAGCTGCTTCAGGATATTGCAGCTTTAAATAGCTAAACCATTGTTTAATCCGGTTGGCATAATACTGGCCTTTGTCACCGGCCATCTCAAATTCGGAATACCGCATCAACAGCCTGAGCACAGTCGGCCATGGCATGGCTTCACCGCCTGTGGCAATACGCCTGGCCAGATTGGGCTGCGCCAAAGCTCCCCGCCCCAGCATAATGTCGCTGCTGCCGGACTGTTCACGGCAAAGCGCAGCATCAGCAGGTTGCCAGATTTCACCATTAGCGATGACCGGAATATCCACCACAGCACGGATTTGCGCTATCCAGGGCCAATAAGCCGGTGGCCGGTAACCATCACTTTTAGTGCGGGCATGCACTGTCAGCTCAGAAGCACCGGCTTCGTAAAATGCACGGGCATTGTCGAGTGTCAGGCTGGTGTCGTCATAACCCAATCGCATTTTGGCCGTCACCGGGAAATTCTTTGGCACTGCATCACGCACAGCTTTTACAATGGCATACAGCTGTTCGGTTTCGCGCAGCAGCACAGCGCCACCTTTGCTTTTATTGACGGTTTTAGCCGGACAACCAAAGTTCAGATCCACACCGGGTGAACCCAATTCCACTGCACGCACGGCATTTTCGGCCAGCCAATGGGGTTCTTGGCCCAATAACTGCACCCGCACCGGGGTGCCGGACAGGGTTTTGCCGTCTTGTAATAACTCGGGGCAAAGGCGGGTAAAGACTCTTTTGGGCAGCAGTTGGTCCACCACCCGGACAAACTCAGTGATGCACAAATCAAAACCACCAATTTCGGTCAGCATTTCGCGCATCAGGTGGTCTACCACCCCTTCCATCGGAGCCAGAATTATCCGCATCACAGAGCCTCTTTAAAAACGGCCGTCAGTGTAATGACTCAGCCCGCGAAAAGCCACCACAGCGCGCTATTGCTGCGTTTGGCCGAATGGCACTTCTGGGTTACACTAAGCACCAGTTTGCACTAAGCAGGGCAGCCATATGAGTTCGAGCAAAGCGTTAAAAAAGAAGATCAGTAAAAGAGCCAAACAGAAAAAAAATATTCAGGTAAAAAACTCCATCCGGCTGAAACAAGCCAAACTGGCAAAAGAAAGTGAAACCGCAACTGAAGCGCCAACGCCGCAGGTTGACGACACACCAGAGCAACAATAACAAACCGCGCTTTTATCACACAGCCAGCAATAACTCAGTTGATGTTATTGCTGTGTCCTTCTGTTAATCCCTAAGCTGCACTGTCACAGTCACCATCGCATGGTCGCTGCTGTAGGCATCTTGTTGATAATCCGGCCGCACCAGATGGCTATCAGTGATTTGCACTTCAGTGACAGTGCCAAGGCTGTTCAGGTTGTGGTGATCAAAGTCGCTCGATAGCAAACAATAATCCAGCACTGAACCTGTGGCGCCGTAATAATGGCTGGGCGGCCTGAGCGCCGGCGCCTCTTGCCATAACAACCAGGCGTCCTGCAACTGCAGTTGTGGCGCTGGCACTGTCAGATGACGGAGCCAGTCAGAGCTTAATGCATCGTTAAAATCCCCAGCCAGCACCACAGGCCTGCCACTTTGTTGCTTTTGGTTGCGGACAAGTTCCAGCAACAGCGCGGCTTCATAACCGCGCTGCGCTGAAGCGGCAAAACGAGCCAAGGTTTCGCTGCCGCCACTGTCGGTAACCGCAGTGAGCGCACGGCGGGACTTTAAATGCACTGTATAAAAATCACAGGCGCCAATACCGGGCAACACCACTTCGGCCCACAAGGGTGGCCTGCTGAATTGAAAATCAACCAGCCCAAGCGCTTGCAGCAGCGCTGGTTCCGCGTTTAGCGCCGCCTGCTGCCTGATAGGAAAGCGGCTGGCCAGCGCCACCACGGGTTGTTGATAAAAATGGTTATCCACCAACAGCGGTTCGCCTGCTACCGCAAAATAGTCATAGCCCAACTCCAGCAACAACTGTTTTAACGCGTCCACGCTAAACACTTCCTGCACCATCAGCACATCAGGCGAACTGGCCAAAATGACACGGCGCAACCAGTTGGTTTTTTGCAACCACTGCGCCTGACTGTAAATATTGTCAAACTCGTAACTTGCCAGCGGCGGCGCAGCAAAGTTCTGTAAGTTTAAAGTGCTGAATCTGAGGCTGGTACTCACCTGCTGCCAGGCTCCTTTGAAGCTGCCATTTCGCTGCGCAGCAGCTTCAGCTCCTGCCGGATGGCCCGCAGCTCTTCGTGAAGCATACGTTGCTCCAGCGCTTCATGCTGCTTGTCTTGCTCGCGCTCAGCTGCCTGCTCTTCTTCACTAAAGGTTTGCATGGTGTTGACAATAATGGCAATAAACAAATTCAGCATGGTAAAAGTAGCCACCAGAATAAAAGGCACAAAAAACAGCCAGGCCAGTGGAAAGGTTTCCATCACTGGCCGGGAAATACCCATAGACCAGCTTTCCAGTGTCATCACCTGAAACAGCGTATAAAAAGAACGACCGATATTGCCAAACCATTCCGGAAAAGCGGCGCCAAACAATTTAGTAGCGATGACGGCAAAGACGTAATAAATCAGCAGTAACACCATGGCGATAGAAGCAAGACCTGGCAAAGAGCCCAGCAGCGCCGACACTACTCTTTTCATAGACGGCACCATAGACAACACTCTGAGCACCCGCAGCACCCGGAGTGAACGCAGCACGGCCAGCGGGCCAGACGCCGGTATTAACGCAATAGCCACCACGGCAAAATCGAATAAATTCCAGGCGTCTTTAAAAAAGGCGCCGCGATAAGCAAAAATACGTAACAACAGCTCCAGCACAAATACGGTTAATAACAACTGATCAGCACCATGCAACAGAGTGCCATATTGCGCCATCAAGTCCGCCGAGGTTTCTAAACCCAGCAGCACCGCATTAATTAAGATCAGGCTCAAAATCAGCCGGTTAAACCAGGATTTCTCCACCAGTTCCTGCACTTTTGCCTGCAGGCTGCTGTCGTTGCTTTGTGTGGTCAGTTCCATCATCAACTCCTTTAAAAATATGGCGCGATTGTAGCCAGCACGGGCGCAATTGCCCAGCAGCATTGTGCATGGGCCGGATGAAAATCAGCCGCTCAGTATCGCAGAACCTTTTTGTCAGGGAACTTGCCAAAACCTGCTTGCTGCCGTTTAATCGCAAGCGGAAAAAAGGAGTTTTTATGCATCGTTTATTACAGCTGTTGTTTGTCGGCATTTTGCTTTATCTGGCTTATACCTTCTGGCAAAAAGATAAAGGCCTGTCTTTACAGATGGTCACTGGCAAAGGCCTTTGCAGCACACCCCTTGGCTGGAAACTGGGATATCTCGACCCTGCTTTTAATCTGACAGAAACAGAAGCAACAGCAGCTATCAATCAGGCGGCGCAAATGTGGAATCAGGCTTTTGGCCGCACTTTATTGCAACAAGACCCCCAAGGTTTTGTTATTGATTTTCGCTTTGATGCCCGCCAGCAACAGCTGTTAAAACAACGCTTGCTCAGCCGCAATATCAACAGATACGACGAGGCGATTGCACCTGGCCGCGAGAATCTGCCACAACAATTTGCCGCCTTACAGCAAAAAATAGACAGCTTTAATCAGCAAAAAAACCAGCTGCAACAACAAATAGCTGCTTTTAAACCAGACGCACCTAACGCAGCAGCTGAGCGTGCCCAGCTCGAACGCCGCCAACTGGAATTACAGCAGGAAGCAGAGTGGCTGGAGCAACAAAGACAACAACTGGTGCGGGATCAGGATTATTTAAACGAAACCATTAAACAACGAAATGCGTTATTAACCGAAGCGGGCCCACCTGCTATCAGTGGCCCTTTTGAAGTGGGTTTAATGAAAATTCGTGGCCAGGAGCGGCTGATGACCATTTATGCCTTTGCTTCACAGCAGGATTTGGTGGCAACGCTGGCGCATGAATTTGGTCATGCTTTTGGCGTGGATCACACCGACAGCGTCGATTCGATTATGTACCACAGTCTGAGCAGCCAGCAGGCCATGCTGACCGCTGTTGATATTGCCGCGTTACAGGCTCAATGTAGTTTTTAAGCAGATGTGATGCAGGAATGCCGTCATCATCCCCATAATGACGGCGCTAACTCAGGTGAATCAGGCCAGATTTTTTCGTTCGGCTTGTGCCGTGATCAAAGACAACAACCTGTCCAGATTTAACCGCTGGTAAGGCATAGTGCGCTGCGGCTTGCCCTGGCGGGCGATACTGATGTGCTGTTCGGCAAGCGTGATCACCGCATTTTGTGTGATGATCTGTTGACCTTCAAGACGATATGAACAGCGTGCGAGTTGCAGAAATTGCAGGATACGGGGTCGCGCATTGTGTGGCATGGGTTTTACACCTCTTTTTTGCTATAGGGTTAGCGCGGTTTCACCATCACAACCAACCACCAGAATTGACACAGCTAACCGGCACACCCCTTGGCCAGAAATTATGCCATTCCCCCCGCGGCGATACGACTGTCGCTGGCTATTCCGGTGAAATCGCTGCTTGTGTGACTCACCCGGACCAACAGAAGTTCCGCCTCGCTGGTCTGACCTTTAAAGCAAACTCTGACGCTTTAAATCTTTGTCATTGTTCAGTGTCATCATTGTTTTTAACTACTGTGAGCAGCCTCAATTTCAGGTACTCTGGATTTTGTTATGCCAGCCAAAGGAACCCAGGATGAATCTGGAAAAAGCAAAAAAACGTATCGCAAAACAAGTCAAAAAGGGTTTTGACGGCTATCCGCTGATTTCACTGGCGTATTTTGGCGTCACTGCAGATTGTGCCAACAAAGTGGCAGTGACTTTTCTGGCTGAAGCAGGTGCTGAAGCACAAGTGCAGACTTTTAGCAGCAACACGGATGCCCGTGAAGATGAAACCATTCAGTCGGTGCTGGTGAAAATTATCGAAAGGGCGGAACCCAAAACTGTCACTGAAATTGCCGGTGTGGCTGTACCCTGAAATTCATCAAAAGGAGATAATCCCAATGGAACAGGCAATAACAAATGAACTGCTAGCCATTTTACAGGCACGTTTTCTTCAAAATATGCAACGGCACGCCAATCTCAGCTGGCAACAAGTGGCAGAAAAACTACAACAACAAGATGCCAAACTCCACACTTTGTGGCAGATGGAACAAACCGGTGGTGAACCCGATGTGATAGGTCAGGATTTACAAAGCGGTGAATTGTTATTTTGTGATTGTGCACCAGAGAGTCCTTCCGGCCGGCGTAGCCTGTGTTATGACCAACAAGCGCTGGATAAACGCAAAGAAAATAAGCCTGCAGGCGCTGCTGTAGAACTGGCATCGCAAATGGGGGCTGAGCTGCTGACAGAGCAGCAGTACCGGCAGTTACAGATTCTTGGCGAATTTGATAAAAAAACCTCGAGCTGGGTGGCCACGCCAAAACCAATCAGAGATTTAGGTGGCGCGCTGTTTTGTGACCGCCGTTATAATCAGGTGTTTGTGTATCACAATGGCGCAGAGTCTTATTATGCCGCCCGCGGTTTTCGGGTAATGCTGAAGGTATAACCACCCGCTTTCACCCCCGAATCCTCTCTCCCGGCAACCCGCAGAGGAATGTGCAGGCGAACGCCAACGCCTTAGCATCCGTAAAGCCAGCGCCAGCCCTTTAAATAAAAAAAGCCCCGCGGTTTACACCAGCGGGGCTTTTCTTCAAGCTAACGGCTACTTAGTTTTTAGCAGCGGCAGCTTTCTTTTCTTTTTCTTTCTGGATCACAGCGTCAGCCACGTTTTGTGGACATGGTGAGTAGTGAGAGAATTCCATAGAGAACTGACCACGACCAGAAGTCATAGTACGCAGTGTAGAGATATAACCAAACATCTCAGACAGTGGTACGTCGCCTTTGATACGTACGCCAGTTACACCAGCTTCCTGACCAGAGATCATGCCACGACGACGGTTTAAGTCACCGATCACATCACCTACGTGGTCTTCCGGCGTGAATACGTCAACTTTCATGATTGGTTCTAACAGCTGAGCACCAGCTTTAGGCATGGTTTGACGGAAAGCGCCTTTAGCAGCGATTTCGAACGCGATGGCTGATGAGTCAACTGCGTGGAAACCACCGTCGAATACTTCAACTTCTACGTCTAATACCGGGAAGCCAGCCAGAGTACCGGTTGACATCATGCCAGCAAAACCTTTTTCGATAGCAGGCATAAACTCTTTTGGAACGCTACCACCAACTACAGTAGAAACGAACTTGAAGCCAGAGTTTTGCTCGCCCGGACGAATGCGGTAGTCGATTTTACCGTATTGACCTGAACCACCAGATTGTTTCTTGTGGGTGTAGCTGTCTTCAACTTCACGGGTGATAGTTTCACGGTAAGCAACCTGTGGCTGACCTACAACCAGTTCAACACCGTAAGTACGCTTCAGGATGTCTACTTTGATATCTAAGTGCAGTTCACCCATACCTTTCAGAATGGTTTCGCCTGAATCCGGATCTGTTTCAACGCGGAAAGTTGGATCTTCAGCAACCATCTTACCGATGGCGATGCCCATTTTCTCAACTGAACCTTTGTCTTTTGGTGTTACAGAGATAGAAATTACCGGCTCTGGGAATACCATTGGTTCTAAAGTACATGGTGCTTTAGGATCACACAGGGTGTGACCAGTCTGCGTGTTGTTTTTCAGACCTACCAGCGCGATGATGTCACCAGCCTGAGCAGTCGTCAGGTCAGTACGGTCGTTCGCGTGCATCTCAACCATACGGCCGATACGTTCAGTTTTACCAGTGAAAGAGTTCAGAACAGTGTCGCCCTTGTTCAGAACACCTGAGTAAATACGGATAAAGGTCAGGGCGCCGAAACGGTCGTCCATGATTTTGAATGCTAAAGCGCGGAATGGCTCGTCAGCAGAAACGATAGCGTATTCGCCAGTTTCAGCACCTTCTTCATCAGTCAGCGGCTGTGGGTTAACTTCAGTTGGAGATGGTAAATAATCAACAACACCATCTAACACTAACTGCATACCTTTGTTTTTAAAGGCTGAACCACAGAAAGTTGGGAAGAAGGCCAGATCGCGCGTACCTTTACGGATACAAGCTTTGATCTGTTCAACAGAAGGCATTTCACCTT
>JAYRUI010000038.1:0-12533 GCA_041919175.1 Rheinheimera sp.
ACCGACCGGTGTACTGGTACCGTGTGTGTTCACGTAATCGATAGGAGCATTCACACCCTGCATCGCCATTTGCATACAACGCACAGCACCTTCACCACTTGGCGCGACCATGTCGTAACCGTCTGAAGTGGCGCCATAACCTACCACTTCACCATAAATTTTCGCGCCGCGGGCTAAAGCGTGCTCCAGCTCTTCAATCACCAGAATACCGCCACCGCCACTGATGACAAAACCATCGCGGTTGGCGTCATAAGTGCGTGAAGCAATCTCAGGCGTTTCGTTATATTTGCTGGACAAAGCGCCCATGGCGTCAAATTCCATCGCTAAGGTCCAGTGTACTTCTTCACCACCACCGGCAAAAATAATGTCTTGTTTACCCAGCTGAATCAACTCTACCGCGTGACCAATACAATGGGCGCTGGTGGCACAGGCTGAACTGATGGAATAGTTCACGCCTTTAATTTTAAATGGCGTGGCTAAACAGGCAGAGCAAGTACTCGACATGGTTTTTGGTACCACATAAGGACCTACTCTTTTTACGCCTTTTTCGCGCAGAATGTCAGCAGCTTCCACCTGGGTTTTTGATGAAGCACCGCCAGAGCCGACCACTAAACCTGTGCGCGGATGCGACACCTGCTCTTCAGTTAAACCGGCATCTTCAATGGCTTGCTGCATTGAGATATAAGCAAAAGCGGCAGCATCTGCCATAAAACGTAAGGCTTTGCGGTCAATCAGCTCGCTGGTGTCGAGTTTGATATTTCCCCAGACTTGCGAGCGCAGGCCCAAATCAGCAAATTCCTGTGAATAGGTGATCCCTGAGCGGCCGGCTTTTAACGACGCCAATACTTCCGCCTGATTGTTACCGATACTGGAGACAATGCCCAATCCGGTGATCACTGCTCTTTTCATTCTGACTCCTGAAGCTGGTCTCTGACCGAAAAACTGTGGATAAAAAATTAACGAAAAACATTGTACGGACTTTTAATGCCGAACTGGTCCAATTTCAGCGCACAGTTGTACACTATTATCCAAACAAATGACAATCAGGTTAAACTGTGGCGTTTTTTTTCGAGAGTCCATGATGCAGCCTATTCAAAGCGCAAGTATTTATTACAACGAGCAAGGCACACCGATGTCAACGCTGTTTGACGATGTGTATTTCTCTAACGAGAGTGGCCTGGAAGAAACCCAATATGTGTTTTTGCAAAAAAATGGCTTACCGCAACGTTTTTTAAACCATGACCGCAATTATTTTCATATTATCGAAACCGGTTTTGGTACAGGGCTGAATTTCCTGCTGGCCTGGCTGAATTTTCGTTCTGCCAAAAAACAGGCGCCCCAAGCTTGTTGTGACAGGCTGTATTTCAGTACTTTTGAAAAATATCCTATTTGTCATGCTGATTTGCAAAAAGCGCTGCTGCACTGGCCGATGCTGGCAGAGCTGGCCGCTTTGTTGCTGGCGCAATACCCTGAACCTTTGGCCGGTTGCCACAGGCTAACATTTGACGATGGTCGCGTGACATTGGATTTATGGCTGGGTGATGTACACGACTCTATGCCGCAACTAAGCACGCAAAACAGCGCTGATGCCTGGTTTCTGGATGGTTTTGCCCCAAGCAAAAACCCACAAATGTGGCAACCCGAATTATTTGCTCAAATGGCGAGGTTGAGCCGGGTTGGCAGCACAGTTGCTACTTTTACCTGTGCAGGTCTGGTGCGCCGCGGTTTGGCTGAATTTGGTTTTAGCGTAAAAAAAACCAAAGGTTATGGCCGCAAAAGAGAGATGTGTATTGGTATTTTTCAATGCTCATTCCCGGAGCAGGAAGCTATTGCAACTGAAAACAGTGCAGTGACTGTAGCAACACAAATCTTTACTTCAACCGACACCAGTGCTGACGTTGGTGCTGAACCACTTGGTTCAGGGGCTGCAGATGTTCCTTTATCAACAAAACATCACCATAAAACTGTGACTATTGTCGGCGGCGGTCTGGCGGCAATTTGCCTTGCTTTAACTCTGAGTCAGCGTGGTCGGAAGGTCCGGTTGTTATGTGCTGACAACAATGTTGCACAACAAGCCTCACATAACAGGCAAGGCGCTTTGTATCCGCAACTTCAGGCGAGCTGGACGCCGGTTTCAATGCTACATGCACTGGCCTTTGGTTTTGCCGGACGCTTCTATCGCAAACTTCAAAAACAGTTTGAATTTCCAGTCGATTTTTGTGGTGTGTTAACTTTGGCCTGCAACAATACCCTGAGCACCCGCCAGCAAAAAATGGCGGCTGAGCCTGCGTACGGTTCAGCTTTATTTACCACGCTCAATGCGGTACAGGCTTCAGAAGTTGCTGGTGTTGTTTTACCTTTTGGCGGTTTGCATTACCCGGCAGGTGGCTGGATAGCACCGCAGCAGTTTTGTCAGGCCGCTTTGGCTTATCTAAAGCAACAAAACACTGTTGAAGTGTGTTTTAACAGCACAGTGAATCACTTCGCCTGGCAGACTGAAACCGGACAATGGCAGCTGGATGGTGAAGAGAATCTCAGCCAAAAAAGGCAGCTGTGGCATACAGACACTTTGGTGCTGGCTTGTGGCAGCAACATTCATCGTTTTGCACAAAGCAATTTTTTACCGCTGAATCTGGTACGCGGTCAGGTCAGTCACTTTCAGTCGGAAAAAATGGCGGCAATTAAAACTGTGATTTGCCATCAAGGCTATATCACGCCAGCGCTCGACGATTTGCATTGTGTTGGCGCTACCTTTGACCGCAGTCTTTCAGAGCCGCTGGAACTTGATGCTGACAATCTTGCCAATCAGGCGCTGGTGAATGAGGTATTGCAGCAACCGCAGTGGTTTGCGGATGTAAAGCTCGATTCTGCCAAAGCCGGGGTTCGCACTACAGTGCCGGATCATCTGCCGGTGGCTGGTGCCCTGGCGCATGAACTTTATCTGTTGGGAGGTCTCGGTGCCAGGGGCTTGTTATTTGCACCTTTATTGGCCGAACAACTGGCGGCACAATTATGTCTGGAGCCTGAGCCTTTAAGCACCACACTTGCACAACTGGTGACACCGATGCGCTTTGCGAAATAAACAAAGGCGCCCAGTGGCGCCTTTGTGTTGATCCATTTGTTACCTTGAAACTACAAATGAGCCAGCTGAATCACGGCCCTGCGGTTCACTCCGCGGCCGCGCGGCGTGTCGTTGGGCGCTACATGGCGTTTTTCACCTAAACCTTCGGTATCAATCAGGCTTTCATCAACTCCGGCTTCCACAAAAAAGCTTTTCAGCGTTTGTGCTCTTTTGCGCGACAACTCTTCGTTGATCCAACGACCACCATAACTGTCGGTATAAGTATCAATCCGCACTGAGGCGATGTTTTTATCATGTTTCAGATACTCAGCAATTTGTTTTAAACGTGCGGCAGATTCACGGGTTAACTCATCGCTGTTCGATTGATAGTTCAGCACTGTCATCGCAATATCTTCAAAGCTATACCGTAATAAAGCCGCCATACACTGATTAAATTTCTGATAAGGCGCAGCAAAATGCACAGGGTTCACCGCTGCGGCAATTTGATCAAAAGGGCTGTGCCAGTCAGCAAAATAAAAGGTTGGGCTAAACCCCTGCTCAAGCTCTGTCAGTAAAGTCCAGGCTTCTTTTTTGGCGAGGTCACCGTCAAATTGTTTTAACAAGGTAAAATCACTGATGGCTTTGGCTTGTTCACCGGCACGCCAGGCTGGCGGCACCGACAAAACTTTCGCTAAACCATAATCATCCGGCAGCCGGGTCATTTTCAGAGCAAATAACAAATTTAATTCTTTGCCGGATTGACTGACAAAACTCACTTCACCAAAGTTTGGAATGGTGTGACTCAACTCACACTGCAAAGCACTGGAGGTTTTTAACGCCCAATTTGCCTGCTCAAGAGAGGCAACATATTGCCGTACATTCAGCCGCTCTGCCTGCGCTGGTGCTTGTTCACTGTTTGCAAAAGTTATTGCTGAAAACAGGCCCAGACACAGATAAACACAGAATTTCATTGGACCTCCGGCATCAACATGCTGCGCACTACCCTGGGTATGCGCAGCTTAGGTTCGATTATAAGATTTTTCTTGCAAAGCCTGTGCCGCAACAAGACGACTGGCATTTTTTTTGGCATACTGCGCGTCCGATAGTCAGGCTGGTTTGGATATGACACAAGCGACAACATCACTCTCTCAACGATTTCGTGGATATTACCCTGTAGTTATCGACGTAGAAACCGCAGGCTTTAATGCACAAACCGATGCTTTATTGGAAATAGCAGCAACATTGCTGACCATGGACGATAAAGGTGAGTTGAGTATTGCGCAAACTTTGCATTTTCACGTGGAGCCTTTTGAAGGCGCAGTGCTGAATCCAAGTTCCCTGGCATTTAATGGTATCGACCCCTACAACCCGCTTCGTGGTGCAGTTTCTGAACGTGAAGCCCTGACCGAAATCTTTAAAGCTGTGCGTAAAGCGCAAAAAGACGCGGGTTGTCAGCGTGCTGTGATGGTGGCGCATAACTCAGCTTTTGATCAGAGTTTTTTAAATGCTGCTGTTGAGCGTAACAACATCAAACGCTCGCCTTTTCATGCTTTTGTATCTTTTGATACCACCACTTTGGCAGCTTTGGCGTTGGGTCAAACCGTACTGGCAAAAGCCTGTAAAGCGGCAGGCATTGCTTTTGATCACAAAGAAGCGCACAGCGCTTTATACGATACTGAGCGCACAGCTGAGCTGTTTTGTTACATCATTAACCGCTGGCATTCGCTTGGCGGCTGGCCGCCACCGGTTTTTGTGGATGACAGTGCAGATGACGACGCCGCAGAGCAAAGCTCAGATCCAAACGACGCCATCTGAACACTTCGACATAAAAAAAGCAGCTTAGGCTGCTTTTTTTATGTCTGCTGTTTCGTATTCACACAGCAGCGGATATGGTTATTCTGCGTCAGGTGTTTTGTATTTAGCCGCAGTTTCTTTAATTAACGGCTGCAATTCACCACGCTGAAACATTTCCAGCATAATGTCACAACCACCAATTAATTCACCTTCGACCCACAATTGCGGAAAAGTTGGCCAGTTGGCAAATTTTGGTAATTCAGCGCGGATATCCGGATTTTGCAGAATATCGACATAAGCAAATTGTTCACCACAAGCAATTAATGCCTGAGAAGCCTGCGCGGAAAAACCGCAGCTTGGGAATTTTGGCGACCCTTTCATAAATAGAATAATTGGGTTATCTGCCAGTTGTTGTTTGATTTTGTCGATAGTTTCCATGAAAGCCTCTGCTTTACAGCACAAAAAAGTTAAACGATTTTACCAGAGGAATTGTGGTCAGCCACTTGAGTTTTCAAGTTTCGCCCCAAAAATTAATGCCAGCAGAAAGACAGCATCAACAGGCAATGAAGCCGCCAAAAGCTCAGGTTAAACTTGAGTATTTTAGTCAGGTTTTGTAGTCTACGCGATGCAGAAACCATAAACAACGTCAGTGGAGAATTAGAATGGCCTTTGAATTACCAGCATTACCTTTCGCAAAAGATGCGTTATTACCACATATCTCTCCGGAGACTCTGGACTACCACCATGGTAAACACCACAACGCTTATGTAGTTAAACTGAACTCACTGATTGAAGGCACTGCATTTGCTGGCAAATCTCTGGAAGACATTATCAAAACTTCAGAAGGCCCAGTATTTAACAACGCCGCGCAAATCTGGAACCACACTTTTTACTGGCACTGCCTGGCTCCAAATGCCGGTGGCGAACCAACAGGCGCTTTAGCTGATGCTATTAATGCCAAATGGGGTTCTTTTGCCGCTTTCCAAACTGCTTTTAACGACAAAGCAGTAAACAACTTCGGTTCAAGCTGGACCTGGTTAGTGAAAAAAGCCGATGGCACTCTGGACATCGTCAATACCAGCAACGCCGGTACTCCACTGACTGACGCCAGCCTGACGCCGGTGCTGACCGTTGACCTGTGGGAACATGCTTATTACATCGATTTCCGTAATGCACGTCCAACCTACCTGAACGCATTCTGGGCTTTGGTTAACTGGAAATTCGCTGCAGAAAACTTCGCTAAGTAAGTTTTTACTCTGGCGTAACCTCTGGTTGCCAATATCCGAAAACCCGGTTTTTACCGGGTTTTTTTATACCCTTGTTCCAGCACCTTCTTCAACTACGCTTGTTGCCAATATGACCAAACAGAAAAAACGCTTTGTCGAAAATTGCATAAAATTCTGTGAATTAGCCAAGCAAAGCGTAGTTTTACTGTCTAACCTTGAGTTACAGCATCAGTTTAAGTCTCAAGTTTCTTTGACAAGGTTGCGGAGGTGCGTATGGGCATTTTTGAGCACTATAAGTCACGTTACGAAGCGGCAAAGGAAGAGGAATATAGCATTTCCGAATTCCTGGCCTTGTGTAAAAACGACAAAAGTTGTTATGCAAGTGCAGCTGAACGTTTGTTAATGGCCATAGGCCAACCCGAGTTTATTGATACAGCACAAGACTCTAAATTAAGCCGGCTATTTTCCAACAGAGTGATAGCCCGATATCCGGCGTTTTCCGAATTCTACGGCATGGAAGATGCGATAGAGCAGATAGTTTCTTACCTGAAACATTCAGCTCAAGGGCTGGAAGAGCGCAAACAAATTTTGTATCTGTTAGGCCCCGTGGGTGGCGGTAAATCATCGCTGGCCGAAAAATTAAAATCTTTGATGCAACAGGTGCCGGTTTATTACATTAAAGGCTCACCTGTCTATGACCATCCACTTTGCCTGTTTGATAGTGTGGAAGACGGCAATATCCTCGAGCAGGAATACGGCATTCCGAAACGTTATTTAAAAACCATTATGTCGCCGTGGGCCAGTAAAAGGCTGCATGAATTTAACGGCGATATCAGCCAGTTCCGCGTGGTGAAAAAATACCCTTCGATTTTGGATCAGATTGCCATCGCCAAAACTGAGCCGGGTGATGAAAACAACCAGGATATTGCCTCTTTAGTAGGTAAAGTAGATATCCGCCAGCTGGAACATTTTGCCCAGAACGACCCGGACGCCTACAGCTATTCCGGTGCTTTATGCCGCGCCAACCAAGGCATTATGGAATTTGTCGAGATGTTTAAAGCACCTATTAAAGTGCTGCATCCACTGCTCACCGCCACTCAGGAAGGCAATTATAACGGCACTGAAGGTTTGGCCGCCCTGCCCTTTGAGGGCATTATTCTGGCACACAGCAACGAATCTGAATGGCAAACCTTTCGCAACAACAAAAACAACGAGGCATTTTTAGACCGGGTATATATTGTTAAAGTACCTTATTGCCTGCGGGTGTCAGAAGAAGTCAAAATTTACGAAAAACTATTGGAACACAGTGAGTTAAAAGTCGCACCTTGCGCACCAGGTACTTTAACGTCGCTGGCACAGTTTGCCGTACTTTCGCGGATGAAACTGCCGGAAAACTCCAGCCTGTATTCAAAAATGCGGGTTTATGATGGTGAAAGTTTAAAAGACACAGATCCCAAAGCTAAGTCTTATCAGGAGTATCGCGATTACGCCGGTGTCGACGAAGGCATGACCGGCCTATCTACCCGTTTTGCCTTTAAAATTCTGTCACGGGTATTTAACTTTGACAGCACTGAAGTGGCCGCCAATCCGGTGCATTTGTTTTATGTGCTGGAGCAGCAAATTGAACGGGAACAATTCCCGGCAGATGTCGCAGAAAGATACCTTGAGCACCTCAAAGGCTATTTGATCCCTAAATACGTCGAGTTTATTGGCAAAGAAATTCAGACTGCTTATCTGGAATCTTATTCAGAATACGGTCAGAACATTTTTGACAGGTATGTGATTTATGCCGACTTCTGGATCCAGGATCAGGAATACCGCGATCCGGAAACAGGGCAATTATTTGATCGCTCAGCCCTGAATGCAGAACTTGAAAAAATTGAAAAACCAGCCGGCATTAGCAATCCAAAAGATTTTCGCAATGAAATCGTGAATTTTGTGTTGCGGGCCAAAGCCAAAAATAACGGCAAAAATCCAACCTGGACCAGCTATGAAAAACTGCGCACTGTGATAGAGAAAAAAATGTTCTCCAGCACCGAAGAGCTGCTACCGGTGATTTCATTTAATGCCAAAACCTCGACTGACGATCAGAAAAAACATGATGATTTTGTCGACCGGATGATGGAAAAAGGCTATACCCGCAAACAGGTGCGATTGCTGTCAGAATGGTATCTGCGCGTTCGCAAATCTCAATGATGCAAGGGTTTAGCCGGAGGTTTTATGGCGCATTTTATCGATCGACGCCTGAACGGCAAAAACAAAAGTGCGGTGAACCGGCAACGGTTCATCCGCCGCTATAAGCAACAAATCAAACAAGCCGTTTCGGATGCTATCAGCAAACGCAGTGTGACCGATATCGACAGCGGTGAGTCAGTTACTATTCCTGGGCGCGATATTACAGAGCCGTTTTTCCATCAGGGCAAAGGTGGTCATCGTGAAACTATTCATCCTGGCAACGACCAGTTTAGTCAGGGGGATCGCATCAAAAGGCCTTTGGGTGGTCAGGGTGGTGGTTCAGGCCAGGGTGAAGCCAGCCAGGATGGTGAAGGTGAAGACGAATTTGTATTTTCGATTTCAAAAGATGAATATCTGGATTTGCTCTTCGAAGATTTAGAGCTGCCAAATTTAAAGAAAAATCAACTAGATAAGCTCGTACAGTATAAAAATGTACGGGCAGGTTACCGCTCTGAGGGTGTGCCGAGCAATATCGATATTGTGCGTTCTTTACAAGGCTCTTTGGCCCGAAGAGTGGCCATGAGTGCAGGCAAGAAAAAAGTACTGAAAGAACTGGAACAACAAATTGCCCAGCTTGAACGGGAACCAGTGCCGGATCAACATCAGCTTCAGTTACTACGGCTTGAAGTTGAAGACATCAAAAAACGGATTGCCGCTGTGCCTTTTATCGACAGCTTCGATTTACGTTTTCGTAATTTTGCCAAAAGACCGGAGCCAACCAGTCGCGCTGTGATGTTTTGCCTGATGGACGTTTCGGGTTCCATGGATCAGGCCACCAAAGATATGGCCAAACGTTTTTATATACTGCTGTATATGTTTTTAAGCCGCAGCTACAAAAATGTTGATGTGGTTTATATCCGTCACCACACCCAGGCCAAAGAAGTGGATGAACAGGAGTTTTTCTACTCCCAGGAAACCGGCGGCACCATCGTGTCCAGTGCTTTAAAGCTGATGGCTGAGATTGTCAAAGAAAGATACGACCCCACCCAATGGAATATTTATGCCGCCCAGGCATCGGATGGTGATAACTGGGCCGATGACAGCCCGCAATGTGCCAGTTTATTGGCAGATGAATTATTGCCCTGGGTACGTTATTACGCGTATATCGAAATTACCCAAAGGCCACATCAGAGTTTGTGGCAGGAATACGAAAGACTGCTGCAAGCTTATGACAACTTTGCTATTCAGCCGATCCGCCAGGTTAGTGATATTTACCCAGTGTTCCGCGAACTGTTTAAAAAGCAGGCGGCTTAATTGCTGCTAAGGAGTGCGCTATGACCGCCAAACGAAAAACACCGGTTGCAGCCGTTCAGCCACTTTCGGATGGTCCGGACTGGACTTTTGAACTGCTAACGCAATATCAGGCCGAAATTGAGCGGGTAGCCAGATTTTACCAACTCGATTATTACCCGAATCAGATAGAAATTATTACTGCCGAACAAATGATGGACGCTTATTCCAGCGTGGGGATGCCGATTGGCTATAACCATTGGTCCTATGGCAAAAAATTTATTCAGACCGAACAGAATTACAAACGTGGCCATATGGGGCTGGCTTATGAGATTGTTATTAATTCCAACCCTTGTATTGCTTATCTGATGGAAGAAAATACCATCACCATGCAGGCGCTGGTGATGGCACACGCTTGTTATGGTCACAACTCCTTCTTTAAAAACAATTACTTATTTAAAACATGGACTGACGCATCGTCCATTATTGACTATCTGGTGTTTGCCAAAAAATATATCAGTGACTGTGAAGAAAAATATGGCGTCAGCGAGGTTGAGGACATCCTCGACTCTTGCCATGCTCTGATGAATTACGGTGTCGACCGGTATAAAAGACCCCAAAAAATCTCGATGGACGAAGAGCAGCGCCGGCAAAAAGATCGGGAAAGTTATCTGCAATCGCAAGTGAATCAACTGTGGAAAACCATTCCCAATAAAGAACAGCATGCTGTGCAACAAGAGCGGCATTTCCCGGCCGAACCGCAGGAAAACATTTTGTATTTTATTGAAAAAAATGCGCCGTTACTCAAACCATGGCAACGGGAAATAGTGCGGATAGTGCGCAAAATTTCACAGTATTTTTACCCGCAAAAACAAACGCAGGTGATGAACGAAGGCTGGGCAACTTTCTGGCATTACACCATCTTGCAGCATCTTTATGGTGAAGGCCTGGTCACTGACAAGTTTATGCTGGAAGTGCTGCACAACCATACCAACGTGGTATTTCAGCCCTCTTACAACTCAAAATACTATTCAGGTATTAACCCTTATGCCTTGGGTTTTGCCATGTTTACCGACATCAGGCGCATTTGTGAACATCCGACAGACGAGGATAAACAATGGTTTCCGGATATTGCGGGCTCAGACTGGGTGCAAACTTTGCATTTTGCGATGCAGAACTTTAAAGACGAAAGTTTTATCAGCCAGTACCTGTCCCCCAAAATAATCCGGGATTTTCATTTGTTTGCCATTGTGGACGATGACAAAGAGAACTCGCTGGAGGTTGCCGCCATCCATAACAATGAGGGTTACCAGAAGATCCGCCAGATGCTGTCGGCACAATATAATCTGAGCAATATCGAACCTAATATCCAGGTGTGGAATGTTGATGTCGGCGGTGACCGCTCGCTCACCTTACGCTTTATTCCGAACCGGCGTATTCCGTTGGCGGACAGTTACCAGCCTGTGCTGAAACACTTACACCGGCTTTGGGGTTTTACCGTCAGGCTGGAACAACTGAATGAAGATAACACTGTGACCTCGTTAATGATGGTACCCAACTAGCAAAGAGGGAAATGCGGGAATAGCTGTGCCTTCAGTGCTGCACTTTCCAACCATAAAAAAACACCACAAATGTGGTGTTTTTTTATGGTTGGAAAGCATGGTAAACCGGTGTTGCATGAGCCATCCAATGCGCTGATATGCTCAGCAGTTATAGCTCAACTGTCATTGTTTTTCAGTAGGTTGAAGTCGCATTGCCACAACACAAAGTCACCTGATTCCGGCCATTCGCCTTTGAAGTATATAGTGCTTTGTCCGATGCCTCTATCCACTGCCGGTGCTCCTGCATATCAGCCTGATACTCAGCGATGCCAATACTCACCGTGACTTTTAACAACTGCTGATTGTATTCAATCGCCAGATTTTCTACCGTTTTTCGCAGACGTTCAGCAAAAAACATTGCCTGATCTTCAGTCGTATCTACCAGCAATACCGCAAACTCTTCCCCACCATAACGTCCGGCAACATCAGTTTCCCGCAGATTCTTTTTCACAGCATTTGCCACGGCTTTAATCACGGCATCGCCGGCGGCATGGCCAAAAGTATCATTCACTCTTTTAAAGTGATCGATATCACACATTAACAAAGCACTGCGATGACCACTACGTTTGAGTCTTTTAAACTCATGCATCAGCGCATCTTCCCAATGGCCCCTGTTATTCAGTTCAGTTAAAAAGTCGGTTTTTGACAGTTGTTTTAACTGGCCATTCATCGACTCCAGCTCCAACCTGCTGGTCGCCACATCTGTCACATCATAAATAATCATACAAAGATGGGTGACAACGCCTCTTACATCGGTAATAGGGAAGATGGTGCTGTTCTGATACATATAATCGGCTGAACCAGTGATAGGCCGGTAATTGCGGAATTTAAAAATATAAGGCCGTTGCTCCCAAATGGTAAAAGCACGGTTTTTCAGCAGAATCACCGGATCACATTTACGTTTTAACCAGTCCTCGTCAATTTCTGAGAATAAATCAAACAGATATCTATCTCTGACCTGACGCGGTGTTAAACCGCTATGGTTTTCCATAAAGCCATTCCAGACCTGAATTTTATAGTCGATGGTTAAAACCACCAGGCCCACGTCAACGGTCTGGAACATGTCCAGTAACCAGTGTACCTCGGCAACATCAGAGTTTATTTGTGACATAACTACTCTTCTAACAAAAAGGCGACTTTATAATTCAGGGTTTTAATGCTGTCTTCGGTAAACAGCAGCAGCAAATCACAATTAATATTATAATTTTCAATACCATAGCTTATTTCTATCGCTAAGGTTCTTTTCCAGCGTTTGGCATTGGCTTTTATCATTTCGCTGACAGGCGCATGTTGCCCCAGCACCACAGGATGGCCCTGACTGAATGACATATCAATTTGTTCAGCCAGCCCTTTTAACACTGCGCCAATCAAAATGTTGCCAATATC
>JAYRUI010000039.1:0-12425 GCA_041919175.1 Rheinheimera sp.
TATGTTGATTTTCACCGTGCCCGCCGTGGTTTAATTGGTCAGAGTGGTGGCCGCACCAACGCCGACTTTTACCGCAGTATTGCCGCTGAATATAAAGAACAAATTTTAATTTATGGCGTGCCGGTTAAAAAACGCGAGTTATTTGGCGTACTGCATTTAAAAGGTTTTGTGTTTGACGATAGCCTGTTTTACAGCGGCGCATCACTGAACAACATTTATCTCGCTGAACAACAACGTTACCGTGCCGACCGTTATCTGCAAATTGATAACAAAGCGCTGGCTGATGCTTTTGCGGCCGGCCATCAGGAGGCTCTGGGTAATCTGGAAGTGGTGCAAAGTTTGTTGTCGCCTGAACAAGATATTGCTCAGGCTTATAAAACAGCACACCGCAGCTGGTTAAAGCATGCCCGCAGCTGCCGTTATCCGCTCAAGGCCCAGCCGCAGCCAGGCGCGCTGAATGCCAGTTTGCTGATGGGTATGGGGCGGCTGAATAATCAGCTGAATCAAAGTATTCTGGCGTTGTTGTCGATGGCTGAGCGGGAAGTGCTGATCTACACCCCTTATTTTAATCCGCCACCGGTGCTTGCCAAAGCACTGCGCAAATGTTTAAAACGCGGTGTGAAACTTTGTATTGTGGTCGGGGATAAAACCGCCAACGATTTTTATATTCCGCCAGGGCAAAAATTTAACCGCATTGGTGGTTTGCCTTATCTGTACGAAACCATCTTGCGTAAGTTTGTGAAAAATAACCAAAAATTTATTGATGCCGGTTTGCTGGATGTGCGTTTGTGGCGCCATGAAGACAACAGCTACCACCTCAAAGGTATCAGTGTGGATGGTATCCGGCATTTGTTTACCGGCCATAATTTAAATCCACGTGCATTTGCGCTGGATTTTGAAAATGGCATTCTGGTAGAAGATGAACTGGGCCAGTTGCAACCACAACTGCAACAGGAACAACAAATTATCCTCGCCAATACCACGGCCATCGGCCATTTCAGTCAAATTGAGATGATGCGGGATTACCCCGAGCAGGTGAAAAAACTGCTCAGTAAAATCAAAGGGGTAGGCGTAGATTTAGTACTAAAGCGGCTGATTTAATCAGCCGTTTTTTTAGGTTTAAAAAATTTAAGGTGGTTAAAAATTGGCTGCGCCTACAGCCACAGTGCTGCTGCAAGATGAAAGGTTTTTAGGGAGAGAACATGCAAAAACTGGCGATTTATCAGGTTGATGCTTTTACCGATACGCTGTTTAGCGGCAACGCAGCTGCGGTTGTTCCTTTAACGCAGTGGCTGGATGAAGCAACACTGCTTTCTATAGCGCAGGAAAACAATCTGTCGGAAACGGCTTATCTGTTGGAGCTGAACAAAGGTCATTATTTTATTCGCTGGTTTTCACCCATCACTGAAATTGATTTTTGTGGTCACGCGACGCTGGCTGCGGCTTTTGTGTTGTTTCAGTTACAACCTGAACTCACGGAAATCAGCTTTAGCACTCAGGCTGTTGGAGATTTAACAGTGACCAAACAAGGCGACTGGCTGCAGATGAATTTTCCGCAAAGGCCTGCTTTACCGGTGGCAGAAGTGCCTGCTGCTTTACTTCAAGCGCTTGGGGTTGCACCTTTAAAAGTGCTGCGAAGTGCCCAGGCCTGGTTTGCCATTTACGACAATGCCGCGCAAGTTGCTGCTTTACAGCCCGATATGCAGTTACTAAAACAACTTGGCCCCTGGGATGTTGTGGTGACAGCGCCAGGCTCTGGTTTTAAAGAGGGCCAATATGATTTTGTCAGCCGTTATTTCTGGCCTGCCAATGGCGGTGATGAAGATCCGGTCACCGGTTCTGTGCATGCCGGTCTTGCGCCTTATTGGGCGGAGCAGCTGGCTAAAACTGAGCTGGTGGCCTATCAGGCGTCACAGCGTGGTGGTGTGTTGCGCTGTGCGTTACAACAGGACAGAGTGTTAGTGTCGGGTCAGGCGGTGTTGTATTTACAAGGTGAAATGTATCTCAAGGTTTAGCTGACGCTGCTGTGCAGTGCCGAAACAGCAATAAAAAACGCCTGATTATTCAGGCGTTTTTTGTGAAGAACACACAAAGTAAAACACGGGCCAAAGCGCCGAGCCATGCCTTGCTGTTATTCTTCCAGAATAAAAGGTTTGATCAGCTGAAACAGCTCGCGGAATGCTTTTGGCGGCTGGTTTTTTTCCTGTTCTTTTTTGGCGTTGCGGATCAAAGTGCGCAGTTGCTGTACGTCAACGTCCGGGTAAGCGGCAACAAAGTCGGTCAGGGCGTCGTTGCTGGCGATCAGCTTGTCGCGCCAGTCTTCTACCAGGTGGAATTTACGGGTCGCAGCCTGATTGGTGTTACGCACCACAGCCAAAGCCCGTTGCAGCGGTTCTAAGACGCGGGAACGCATTAAACGGCCGATAAACTGAATATGACGGCGCAAGGCTTCATGTTTGCGCACCAGCTTGTCAGCCAGTTGTAAGGCGTCCAGTAATTCAGCGTCCAGCGGCAGTTTAGCGCGGTTGGCAGCACTTAATGACACCAGTTCTTCACCCAGCTCTTGTAGGGCCGTCATTTCTTTTTTGATCTGAGTTTTGCTTTTGCCTTCTTCGCGGTCCCAGTCGTCGCCATGGGTAAAATCGGTAATATCTGCCATAAGTCTGTTTATCCACCATAAAATTGCGGCAAGTATATCAAAAAAGCATTGCTGCGTCGCATCGAAGCAGCGGCAGCTCGTGCAGGGCTGTGATAAGCTTGCGCCAAAGCGTGAAAAACGGAAATGAAAACAGCGATGAGCAGCAATTCTCCAACCATCTGGCAAGAAATTGATGAAGTGAAAGCGGCAGTCAGCCAGGTGCTGGCGCATGCCAAACAACTGGGCGCCAGCAGCGCCGAAGCCTCGATGAATCGTACCCGGGGTTTAAGTGTCGAAACCCGCAATGGTGAAGTGGAAACCGTTGAATTTAATCAGGATGGTGGCCTTGGTATCAGCATTTATGTTGGCCAGCGGAAAGGTTCAGCCTCTACTGCCGACTTAAGCCCGGCAGCGTTAAAACGTACCGTAGAAGCAGCAATTGATATTGCCCGTTACACCTCGGAAGACCCTTGTGCCGGTGTGGCCGACAAAGAGGCGCTGGAATTTTCACCACCGGATTTGGATTTATTCCACCCGGGCGACATCACCACTGAACAAGCCATTGCCATTTGTCTGGAATCGGAAGAGGCGGCTTTTGCCACTGACAGCCGTATTACCAACTCAGACGGTGCTTCGTTTTCGTCACACCAGGGCTTAAAAGTCTATGGCAACAGCCATGGTCAGCTGGTGGGTTACCCAAGTAGCCGCCACAGTTTTAGCTGCTCTGTGATTGGTGAAGAAGGCGATGACATGCAGCGCGATTACAGCTACACCGTCAGCCGCGAACTGGGTTTATTGCTTGATCCGAAACAAATTGGCCGCGAAGCGGCGCTGGAAACCGTCAGCCGCCTTAATAGCCGCAAACTGGGCACACAAAAAGTGCCGGTGATTTTCCGGGCGGACATTGCCAGTAGTTTGTTTGGCCATTTGGTTTCAGCCATCAGCGGTGGTGCTATTTACCGCAAATCGAGTTTTTTGCTGGATAAAGTGGGCCAGCCGGTGCTGTCGTCGAACATCAATATTATTGAAAGGCCACATTTATTGCGCGGTCTGGCCAGCAGCCCGTTTGACAGTGAAGGGGTTAAAACCATAGACCGCCAGATCATTACTGACGGTGTATTAAATCAGTACCTGACCACCAGCTATTCAGGCCGCAAACTGGGTTTACCAAGTTCTGGTCATGCCGGTGGCATTCATAACTGGATGGTGAGCCACGGGGACGCCGATTTAGCCCAGCTGCTGCGTGACATGGGCACAGGTTTACTGGTGACTGAACTGATGGGCCAGGGCGTGAACAGTGTAACCGGTGATTACTCCCGTGGAGCCGCTGGTTTTTGGGTCGAAAACGGCCAAATCCAATATCCGGTGTCGGAAATTACCATTGCCGGTAATCTCAAAGAGATGTTTTTTGATATTGCCGCTGTGGGTAAGGACGTCGATAAAAGAGGTGGAGTGCTAACCGGCTCAGTACTGATTGGCCAGATGCAGATTGCCGGGCATTAAGCCTGACCTTTTGATAAAAAAACCAGCTGCGGCTGGTTTTTTTGTTTTGAAAACAACCTTAAAACAAGAGTTTGCTCAGAAATTTCAGGTCAAAGCCTTGCTGCTGATTTGGCTTAAATGGTTTTGCAGATGTAACCAGTGTGCCGCCTGATAATCCGCTGCACTCAGTGCACCATAAGCAAAATGCGGCTGTAGCGGCTGGCTTGTCTGACTTTGGGCGATAAACGCCTCCAGCTCGGTGATCAGCAAAGCTAAAGCTTGTTGTGGATCTTCGTTTTTATCAAGTGCCGCCATACCCGGAATAGCTTCTGCCAAAGGATGGGTCATGGCGCCGGCCGCTTTAAAACTAAAAAGCGCCAGTTTGCCGGCAGTTTGTTGATATAAATGCGATTTTTGCTCGGGGAAACCTGTTAAAGAACCCTGAATGCTCTGGGCGCAGTGGTGGAAAATTTGTGCGACCGTCCATTCACCACTACTTTGCAGTGGTTTTCCTTGCAGGTTTTTCAGGCTGTCCAGTAGCAGCGTTAAATTAAAATCCCTGTGATTGCCAAGGCTGGCGCCGCCAAGGGCAAGGCCTGCAATACCCAAACCGCTGAAGGTCAGAAACTTTCGTCTGTTCATCTGTTTGCTCTTATGTGGTGCCGCAAAAAGCTGAAGCGCCTGATGGCGGCGAAATTCAGCTTATTCAGCCTGTTGTCAGTTGTTGCTGGCACAATGCCGCTTTTTTTGCAGTATGCCCTGAATAGCGCTGTTGCTGCCAGTGTTGCCGCTTGTATTGCGACAGCTCTTGCAGAAGCTCAGAGAAATTCCAGCGCTGATTTTGTTTTTGTTATGATAAACTTGCACGTCACACTGCATGGTAACAGCGGTCACAGGCCTTAAAACGGGAAATGTTATGAGCCAAGTCAATATTCTGTGTATCAAATGGGGCAAAAAATATGGCCCGGATTACGTTAACAAACTGTACAACATGGTCAGCCGCAATCTGACATTACCTTTTCGTTTTATCTGCCTGACCGATGATGCAGAAGGTATCGACGCCACTAAGGTGGAAGTGAAAGATATTCCAAAAGTAGGTTTTGCCGATTTTGACAACCGCGAGCCATGGAGTTTTGGTCATGGCTGGTTAAAAGTCACCAGCTTTGCTGACCCTTTATATGACATCACAGGCCCGACTTTGTTTATCGATTTAGACGTGGTGATTGTTGGCAATATCGATTGTTTTTTTGAGCCTGAAGGTGAGTTCCGTGTTATCAAAGAATGGGACAAAAAAGATGAAACCGGCAACACCTCAGTGTACCGTTTTAACATTGGCGCCCACGCTGATTTAATTGAAAACATCAAGAATAACAAAGACAAAGTGCTGGCTTCTGTGCGTAACGAACAGGAATATGTCACCAGTTATCTGAACAAACAAGGCAAGCTGCAATATTGGCCGGCCGGTTGGTGTGTCAGCTTTAAACGTCATTGTATGCCAAAAGGCATTATGAGCTTCTTTAAGCCTGCCACTATTCCAGAAGGCGCCAAAATTGTCGCGTTCCATGGCAAACCAAACCCGCCTGATGCCATTTTGGGTGTGAGCGGTAAGTGGTATCGCCGCGTGCTGCCAGTGCAGTGGGTTGCGGATCTGTGGCGTTAAGCCGGGCGCTTGTTGCATGAAAATGAAAGTTTTTGTGATTAACCTCGACCAGTCGGTCGAGCGTTATCAGCACGCGGTGGCGCAGTTTGCCCCTTATCCGGACATTGTGGTGGAGCGTATCAGCGCCGCTGACGGCCGGGTGATGAGCGAAGCGCAGCTGAACCAGTATTATTCGCTGGAGCTGAATCAACAGCGTTATCACAAAATGCTGCGCCCTGGTGAAAAAGGCTGTTATATCAGTCACATCTGGTGTTGGCAGCAAATTGTGGCGCAACAGCTCGACTTTGCCATTATTCTCGAAGACGACTTTATTCTGCAGTGTGATTTAGCCGCGCTGGTGGATGCAATCCGCCAGTTACAGCAGCCATGGCATTATCTGAAACTGGCGATGCCGAATAAACAGCAGCCGGTGTTACAACGTGAGCCGATGGCACATGGTTTTTCGCTGGTGCATTATCAAAAAATGCCGGTGTCGACTGTGGCGCAGGCGGTGAGTCTGGGCGGTGCTCAGTTGTTGCTTGAGAAGATGCAGCCATTTTACCGCCCTGTGGACGTGCAGCTGCAATACAGTTTTGATTTAGGCATTCAGGTGATGGGCGTACAGCCTTTGCCGTTTCGACCAGAGCTGGAATTTGAAAGCCTGATCAATCCGCACCAGAAACAAGCTGTGAACAGGCCGTTGTTTTATAAAAGCCGTTTATGTTTTAGCTGGCAGAATTTATGGCACAACCTGCGCCACTACGGTTTAGCGGCTTATCTGCAGGCGAAAAAATAAAAGCTGTTGTAGCTGATTATCAGCCTGAACCAATGCCAAAACAGTGGCAAGATTAAAAAAAGGAGTTGAATTCAGCTCCTTTTTTATTGCTTGTTTGGCAATCTCAGCAGTGGTTAACGGCGCTATTCTGGTAATGTACAGCGGCGCACAGTATGATCGCTCCCAACTTTATTGTGCTGGATTTGTGTTTTGTCGCGATTTTTATTCCCTCTGGGCATTCTGACCTATAGCCTGCTGCTATATCTGCTGCGTTTTCCAATGTTGCTGCTGTTTATTTACCGCAGCAAAGCCGACCCTGCTTACCGGCAGCGTTTTGCCGAACGGTTTTGTTATCAGTCTATTCCGGCGCGAGCCGCCGGTGGCATTGTGGTGCATGCGGTGTCTATGGGCGAAGTGGTGGCGGCAACGCCGCTGATTAAACAGCTGCTTGTCACTTATCCTGATTTACCTGTGACTGTCACCTGCACCACACCTACAGGCTCAGCCCGTATCAAAGCCAATTTTGGCGACAGCGTATTTCACTATTATTTGCCTTTTGACACACCAGGCAGTAATCAGCGTTTGCTGAAAAAACTGGCGCCACAGCTGGTGCTACTGCTGGAAACTGAACTCTGGCCCAATCTCATCCGGCAATGTCACCAGGCCGCTATTCCTGTGGTGTTAGTCAATGCCCGGTTATCAGCCCGGTCTGCCCGCGGTTATCGCCGTTTTATGCAGCTGGTACAGCCAATGCTGGCGCAGCTGCAGGTGATTCTGACGCAGGATAATAATAGCCGTCGTCGTTTTTTAACCTTGCTTGGTAATAAAACTGCCAATGCAGAATCGATGCAAGAAGCCGGGCAGGAAGCGCGGCAAAAGGTGAAAAACACCGGTAATCTGAAATTTGAAGTGCAGCACGACGCTGCGCTGATGGAGCAGGCGCTCGATTTTAATGCGCGGTTACAAGGCCGTCCGGTATGGGTGGCCGGTAGTACGCATGCCGGTGAAGATGAACAAATTCTGGCCGCTTTTAAGCAAGTGTTATCAGTAAAACCTGACACGCTGCTGATATTGGTACCGCGTCATCCGGACCGTTTTGATGCTGTGGCAGCCCAGGTCGCGCAGGCGGGGTTTTCGCTGGCAAGGCGCAGCAGCCAGCAGGCTTTGTTGCCTGCAACCCAGGTGTTGCTGGGTGATTCCATGGGCGAGCTGATGCTGTGGTATCAGCTGGCAGATGTGGTTTTTGTCGGCGGTTCGCTAATTGAGCGCGGTGGCCATAATCCGCTGGAGCCAATGAGTCTGGGCAAGGCCATTCAATCCGGCCCTTATGTGTTTAATTTTGCTGTGGCTTTTAAACAGCTGGAGCGCAAGCAGGCGGTCAGTTTTGTGAAGAGTGCCGATGCGCTGGCGCAAAGTACGGTCAATTTACTGGCTGATGAAGTAAAACGTCAGCAGATGGCGGCGCGCGGTTTAGCGCTTTACCAGCAGCAAGGCGGCGCTACCGCTAAGGTGCTGCAGACAGTTACAACTTTATTGCCAACAAGGCTATTGCCAACAACAGGAGCGCACCATTTGCATCAGCGTGACGGGACAAGCGAAATTTGGTACGACCCGCAGTTATTGTCTGCCGGTGGTTTTGCCAGGGCGGATAAAAAGCTGTTTCAGGCGGCATTTTGGCAGCAACAAAATGCGGTGACAGGTCAGTCGAGCGGGCGCAATACGGTGTGGTTTGTGAAGGCCAATAGCGAACAATGGGTACTGCGTCATTATTACCGCGGTGGCTTGATTGGCAAAATAAACAAAGACTGGTTTTGGGCTGTGCCGCTGGCCAAAAGCCGCGCTATGGCAGAGTTTTCTATGTTGCAGCAGATGGTGCAGCTGGGGTTGCCGGTTCCCAAACCAGTTGCGGCCTTATATACAGCCCGGGGTTTAGGCTATAGCGCTGATATTCTGCTGGAGCTGATTCCGGGTAGTATTGATATTTGTCATTTATTGCAACAACGGGCCTTAACAGCAACCGAGTGGCAACAGCTGGGCGCAATGTTAAAACAGTTTCATCAGGCTCAGGCTTATCATTCCGATATGAACTGCCACAATATGTTGCTTGATCCACAAGGCAAATTCTGGCTGCTTGATTTTGATAAATGTGCCTTCCGTCAGGGTCAGGATTGGCAACAAGGCACGATGGACAGGCTATTAAGGTCTTTGCGCAAAGAAACTAGGCTGGCCACTGAGAAAGGTTACAGCTTTTATTGGCAGGAATCTGACTGGGCCTTACTGCTGGCGGGTTACCAAGCTTAACAGTTCAGTGGTGGTTTCACTGATAAAAAGGGCGCCTTGTGGCGCCCTTGTTGTTTTAGCAGTGTTTTATTGGTAAGAAGTTTTTAACGTTAAACCAGACACTGTGCTGTATGCGCGGATGCCAATATGGTAAGTGGCGGCCACAGGGTTGGTGAAGCTGCAGCTTTCAGTACTGCCGGTTTTGTACGGACGGCAATCATAAGTGCTGGTCGTTGGGTTTGCACCACGGCGCACATACAAATCTGCGTCACCGGTACCGCCACTAATGTTGATGGTGAGTTTGGTTTTACCAGCAGGGACTGCCAGGGTGTAATACTTCCAGCTGCTGGCTGCCACGCTGATATTGTTCACTTGCGCCGTTGTTGGCGTGGTTGTGCCGCCGCCTGTTGTGCCTGTTGCTTTGGCAACAGCAGCTGCAGCATCAACAATACCGGTACCACAGCTGGTACAGGTGGCCGGGAAAGCACGGGTGGTGGTTTTTAAAATAGATTCCACTTCATCCGGTGTTGCCGTTGGCTTTTTCTGCAGAATTAACGCTGCAACACCAGCCACATGAGGCGCTGCCATTGAAGTGCCCTGAGAATAACCGTAGCTGTCTGAACCTGGCACTGTAGTACCACTGTTGTAGGTCGACAAAATACCGTTGCTGTCGTTGGCAGAGTTCATGGCACCACCAGGCGCTGCCACGTCAATGCTGGTCCCGTAGTTAGAATAATAAGCACGGCCACCGCTCCGGTTGGTTGAAGCTACGTTGACCACACCGGCGCAGTTGCCCGGGTTGTAGTTATTGGCGTTGTCGTTGTCGTTGCCTGACGCAATCACCACCACAGTGCCACGTGAGCGGGCAGAGTTAATAGCAGCTTGTGTGGTTGAATCACAGGCACCTGAACCACCGAGACTCATGTTAATCACTTTGGCAGGGTTGGCGTTGGCCGGTACACCAGACACTGTGCCACCCGAAGCCCAGATGATACCGTCGGCGATATCTGAAGTGTAACCACCACATTTACCCAGTACCCGTACCGGTACCACTTTGGCCTGATATGCCACACCAGCAACACCTGAGCCGTTATTGGTCACGGCGGCAATAGTACCTGCGACGTGCGTGCCGTGCCAGCTGGAATCCTGCGCCTGTTCAGGGTAACCATCACCACAGGCACCCACTGCAACCCAATCCCCCGGATCGCGGGCGTCTGAATCACGGCCGCTGCCATCGTTACCAATAAAGCTGTCCGAAATCATGTCGTAACCCGGCAGGATATTGGCATTTAAGTCAGCATGTGGACGGTAACCGGTGTCCAGCACTGCAACTACTACACCTGAACCTGTTGCACTGTCCCATGCCGCTGGTGCACGCAGGCCACCTGTGGTTTCATAATAATGCCACTGGCTGTTGTATTGGGTGTCGTTTGGCACAGCGTTAATGGTTAAAATACGGTCTTCTTCCACCAGGCCAACATTGGCGTCCTTCGCCAGGTTCGCCATCATTTCTTTTTTCTCTTTTTCGTTCAGACGACGATCGGCACGCACAATGTGGCGGCCATTGACTGCGCTTGAACGCACATATTGCAGTTCGGTACCAGCCAGTGCAGACAAAGCAGTTTCTACATGGGCTCTCGCATCCAGCACAGGTGCTTGTTGCAGGCTACTGTCATTGCCTTTAATGCCGCCGGTCTGGCCTTTGAATAACACGATAAACTGGGTATTGGCTTCAGAAGCTGCCGCAGCACCCTGGCTCAGCGTCGGAACTTTTAACAGCTGATCAACTTCAGCGGCCTGGGCTGATAAACACAGGGCTGACAGGGTAGCAAGCGCGATTTTATGCAGATGGAAAGCTTTGTTTTGCATGGGGATTCTCACAACATGTTGGATTATTTGCCTGGAGTGTCCTGTCGTCGTTTTTAGGTTGGGATGCGACAGGTTGGGCAATAATTCATCAATGCGTTTGTAATGTAAAGATGACTAAATTAACAATTATTTATATAAAAGGAACTTACTGGCAAAACCAGTTGTCACTGCCTGCTGATTATTTTCTCAAAACATTTTGTGTTGATCGCTGCAAGCCAGTCAGATTACCGGTTGTTTTACAAATAGTTACAACTGTATATATTGCTGTTAACGGAATAAGATATTCCAAAAGGTAATAAAAAAAGATCGGCGTTGTATCTGGTTTGTCATCAAATTGGCATTTTTTGTTGCTTCACCGCATGAAATTGCCTTTCTGTCGCTGCTAGCCGACAATAGCGCCTTTAAGTTTTTATGTGAGTGTAAATGCTGATGCAGCAGTGGGATGTGATAGTGATTGGTGCCGGTGCTGCCGGTTTGTTTTGTGCCATTGAAGCAGCCAAAAGAGGCCGTAAAACACTGGTACTGGACAATGGCAAACGGATTGGCCGCAAAATTCTGATGTCGGGTGGCGGGCGTTGCAACTTCACCAATATGTACACAAGCCCGGCTAATTTCCTGTCGCAAAACAAGCACTTCTGCAAATCAGCCTTAAGTAGGTATACCCAGTGGGACTTTCTGGCGTTAGTGCAGCAATATCAAATTCCGTATCATGAAAAAACGCTGGGTCAGCTGTTTTGTGATGACAGCGCCAAAGATATTGTCGATATGCTGCAGCAGGAATGCAACAAAGCCGGGGTGCAGATAGCGCTACAACAAGAGATCCAAAGCGTCAGCTTTAATGATGGCCAATATGTGCTGCAAACCAATGGCGGCAGGCGCAGTTGCCAGAGCCTGGTGGTGGCCAGTGGTGGTTTAAGTTTGCCGAATTTAGGCGCCACTGCTTTTGGTTTTCAGCTGGCAGAGCAATTCGGGCTGAAGGTACTGCCGGTGCGTGCCGGTTTAGTGCCGCTCACCTGGCAACCCGACGACAAAGCTGTGTATGAAGAAATCAGTGGCGTGTCTTTGCCTGTCACGGCTGAAGCCAATGACGTGATGTTCCCGGAAGATATGTTGTTTACCCACCGTGGTTTAAGCGGCCCGGCCATTTTGCAAATTTCTTCATTTTGGCTGCCGGGTGATGCAGTCACGGTGAACTTAAGCCCACAACAAAATGTGCTGGATTTTCTGACTGAAGCCCAGCAAAAACACCCGGAGCAGGAACTGAAAACTGCTTTGTCGCGGTTATTACCCAAGCGGCTGGTCGAAAAGCTGCTGGAACAAAATCTGCTGACCAACCAACCACTGAAAGCACTGAACCCAAAAAGCAGCCAGCGCATTGCCGATTTATTACATCATTTTGTGTTTAAACCCAATGGCACCGAAGGTTACCGCACTGCGGAAGTGACTTTAGGTGGGGTGGACACCAACGAGTTATCGTCCAAAACCATGGAAGCCAAAAACCAGCCGGGTTTGTATTTTGTCGGTGAAGTGGTGGATGTCACAGGCTGGCTGGGCGGCTATAACTTCCAGTGGGCCTGGAGCTCGGGCTGGGTCGCAGGGCAATATTGCTGATTCTGTGTGGCTTAAAGGGCGGAGCCTAACCCTATATACTTCCCTGCTATGCAGTATTGGCTGGCAGGGTTGCTCCTCTGCTGTTTGTTGCTAAAGTGTTTGATTTTATAACATTTTTTCTTGTCGATAAT
>JAYRUI010000040.1:0-12367 GCA_041919175.1 Rheinheimera sp.
GTGTCAATATTGGTTTTAAATTGATAAGCCTGCGGATCTTCGTCAAAAATAAACTGATTTGGAATTTTGCCGTCGGCAAACCACTGCCCGGCATGTGCTGACAACCAATCCGGCAACCAGACATGATCAGGCTGTAACTCAAAATTTGCGGCATGCAGTTGCGACAATAGCTGAAGCGCCTGAATTTTACTGCGCAGCTGCTGCGCACTGAGCGTGGCAGAACGATGGCATAACTCGAGCCAGAACTTTAATTGTTGATCACAAGATTTACTATGCTGTTGTAATTGCTGAAACCGCTGCTGCAACTGTAATAAACTCTCTGCAGTGTGTTCGTGCAACTGCTCCTGTTGCAATAAACGCTGCTCTGCATCACGTTGTACTGCTTTTTGTTGCTGTTGCATCCGTTGCTGTTGTTGCTGCCAGGCCTCAATCACTGGCAAAAATTCATCGCCGCAAACATCGGCTGGCAAACCTTGTTGTAATTGCTGACTCAAGAATTGTTGCTGACGCCGGCGTTTTTGCTGTCGCTGCTGGTGCCAGGCGTAGCTTATCAAGGCACTCAGAACGACCAGCCCCAATAAAGGTAACAGCAACCAAAAAGGCGGTGCTTTGGCAGCTTCTGCCACTAATAACAAATGCCCGAGCTGTTCTGAACTAATGGCCGGAATAGGTAAATCATGCCGGCCATGTTGCACCATATCGGCCCAGATTGGCACACTGATTAACTGAATGCCGTCGATATGGGCAGCAGGCTGAATATCTGAAGGTACAGGTGAATAACTGCTGAGAACAGCTTCTGCACCTGCTGTTGAAGCAAAAATTTGTTGGTTTTTGTCGTAAACAGCCAGCGCTTTGAGTGGCAACACACTGTGTTGCTGCAGTGCCTGCAGTGTCTGACTCAGCGCCTGGCTATTTTGTTCACGCAACGGGTGCATGGCCAGCAGCGCAGCATTCCTGCTTAGTTGTTGTAAATACAGCGTATTCAGCTGATGCAATGAAAACCAGGACGCCACAACGGAAATAACAACGACAGTGACCAACAAAACTAATGGCCACAGAGGGCGGGTAAAAAGCTGCTTCATGCTGAGAAAAACCGATCCAATCTGATACCTCACTATAATGGTGCATCAAACGAACTACAAGGTTTTAACAGCATTGCTGTATTGTCTGCTTTAACAACAACCTACAATACAGCAAGCTCGCCTGGTTTCAGGTTAAAAATCGGCTTCCAGACCGATAAACGCACCGTCCATTAATAAATCAGCGTCCATCCGATCTTCGTTATTCAGTTCCAGCTCCAGTCGCTGCACACCTAATTTCACTGTGAGTGAAAATGCGGCCAAATCTATCCATTCATAAGCAAAACCGGCGCGCAGATCAGACATCTGCTGCCCGTCATAACGACCATAGTTACCGGTAAAAAACAAACTGGAGTTAGTACCAAAAACACCGATGCTGGCATTACCATATAACATAGGCATCGGCGTGGAAATGCCTTTACTGACCGAACTTGCTTGTTTAATCATTAAATCTGTTTGCAAAAAACGGGCTGTTAAGCCCATATCCAGACTCAGAATGTCGTTATCCATCAACTCATAATAAAAACTGGCATCGGTGTATTCCAGACTTAATTCATTGTACACACGGCTTTGTGAAGCATAGGGCAATTCATACAAACGCAGTTCACCAGGCAGCACAGTATCACCTTGAAAGCTTAAGGTTTGACGGCGCATCAGCACGTTTGGCAACAGCGGGATTGGATGTTCAAAAGCGGCATAAAATGCACTGTGACTGTCATCATCAAAACTCAGCCGCTGACTAAAACCAGCATCGCCCATCCGTCCATCCGGGTTGGCTTGCCACCATTCAGCCCCCACTGTGACACCCAATACATCAGCCTGAGCCAAATGGCTACTGAGTGCCATCAACATACCCAGTGCAGGTAAAAAAGTTTTCATTGTTTATCCTTGTGACAATAATTCTGTTAAATCAATCAGAGCTGCATTGGCTCTGGAGATATAGTTTGCCATGACCAGCGAATGATTGGCGAGCAGACCAAAACCACTGCCATTAAGCACCATAGGGCTCCAGACGGTTTGTTGCGTTGCTTCAAGCTCCCTGATGATTTGCTGCAAACTGACAGCGGCATTTTTTCTGGCCAACACATCAGCAAAGTCTACTTCAATAGCTTTTAAAAAATGCAACAAAGCCCAAGCTGCGCCGCGCGCTTCATAAAATTCGTCATCAATACGCCACCAGCTGGTTTTGATAAGTAACTCAGATGGCGTCGCACTGGATTGGCGTGCCTGCGCATCACCGGCTAAATCGGTATTCAGCCGGTCTTGCCCAACACTGGCACTTAAACGCTGACTGTAGCTGCCAAGACGTTTTTCCACTGCTTTTAACCAATCACGCAGGTTATCGGCACGGGCGTAAAACTGATGGTCGCGGTTGTTTGGATCGTTTAGCGCCTGTCGGTATGAACGTAACAAGCGTAAGGCTTCGGCATATTCATCTTCCGCAGCAGGCACGGCCCAGTTGCGATGGTCAATATTCAGTTTGGGCTGGGCTAACTTAAGAAAAGAGTTCTCCACCGACTGCGACTGGGAGCGGCTGATATCGGTACGCATTGACAAGGCCAAATCGCGGATCATTTCCAGCGCGCCCAGTTCCCAGGCCGGCATATTGTCTAAAAAAACAAAAGGCGGCAGTACATCATTAGACATGTAACCGCCGGATTTATGCAGCAACACCTCAGTCACGTGTACCAGGGTGTGCGTGGTGGTATAACCAACAGCGGGTTTTATCCCTTGTGATGCGTTATTCGCTTCGGCAACCACATCAAAAGTATCGGGCTCGTTGCTATACCAGACTGCCATGGCGTAAAACAGTATCACCACCAGGGAACTTAACAGTACCGCCAGTTTTACTTTTTGCATCTGTCACTCCGGTTATTGGGTTGGAATTTTGGTGACTACAGCGAAGATTTGCCAGCGTTCGCCCTCTGCTGAGGTGATTTCTACCGGTACCTGCGCGCCGAGCGTTAATTCATATTTAGGCTGAAACAACATCAGATGTAAACCGCCTGGCTGCAAATGCAGCTGCTGACCGGCCAAAACCTCCAGACTGGCCACTTTTTCCATGCGCATCATGCCGTTATGCATACTGTGTTGATGCAGTTCAACCCGCTCAAACCAGGGGCTGCTGGCTGAAACCAGCCGGACTGTTTTTTCAGTGTTATTTTGCACAGAAAAATAACCGGCACTTAAAGTTTTACCCGGTAAGGGTAAACGGACAGTGCTGTTGCTAAACTGCAGCCCGGCTGCAGTCGCAACAAAATTTACAGATAAAAGGATGAAGGCAAATAACAAACGCATGGCAGACTCCCTAGAATGAACTGCCTTTATGTTACCTCATCCCTGTTCAGAGCACATAACGATCCGGTAACAAACAAGCGGCCAGCAGATACGCCGCCAGTGCTGCAACCGGAAAGCTCAGCAGCAACAACACCGCTAAAACGCGAATCATCCATCTGGGCTGCTGATAATAAGAGGCAAAACCGGCACAAACACCAGCAATTTTTTTATGGGCTTTATTGCAGTACCAACGACGTTCAGTTGTATTGTTCATAAATAACTCCGGCAATTGCCTGTAGTGAATAAATAAGTTCACTAAGACAGCTACAAGAGGCATGCCAAACATTGATAGCGTAACATGTTGTTTTTATTTAATTATTTTAACCAAGCAAAAGTAGTAGTAAGACAGCTGCATAATTTAACTAAAAAATGATGAAATTGACTAAACAACAAAAGCAATGACAAAAACCAGAGGGCATATAAAAAACAAACCCGGTACTACAAAGACCGGGTTTTAGGGGGAATATCAGTGTTTGGTAACAACCATAAAGAACAAAACCAGATACCAAACACACTAAATACAGGCATTAAAAACAACGCCAGTAAGGCAATAGGTGTGATCAGCATTGACTACTCCACTACGGCAACAGACTGCTCAATATCAGCGTTTTGTGCCGGAGCCTGGCTCAGCGTGTCTTCCACACTAATCAGCAGCTCAGCAACTGTTGCTTCAATAGAAGCGCTGATTTGCTGTTGAATATTGCTACTGACTTCCAGAACCTGAGTGGCTAAAACCTGAGTCAGTTGTGATGATAATTCGGTGTTTACTTCAGCAGCAACAGCATTGGCAGAACCGAAGAATAAAGCAGTAACCAGTAAAGCAGTGTTAAAAGTTTTCATGATAGTTTCCTTGTTGGCAATTGAATTAACGAACGACAATCTGTTATTACAATTGCTGTGCCAACCTAAAAAACTATTTTATCTATATGATTTTAAACAATATTATTAAAAATACACCTTTAACCCCAAAAACAGCGAAATCCACCAAAACTAAAAAGTGGTTTTTTTAACCACTTTTTAGTTTTAACTTTATTCAGGCACTTTTGCCAATGCAGCCTGCATCACTTCCGGCCCGCTGGAAGGCAAATGTCCTACCTCGCTTAAATGCCGGCGCCACTGCCTTGCACCGGTAACACCTTGAAAAATACCCAACATATGCCGGGCCACATGCCAAAAACGGGCACCCTCTGTCATTTGCTTTTCAATATAAGGCAGCATCTCACGCACCACCTGATGCGGTGTCAGCAACGGACGGTCGTCACCATAAATGGCGGCATCTATCTGATTTAAAAACAATGGATTGGTATAAGCTTCCCGACCGACCATCACACCGTCGACATGCTTCAGATGTTCCAGACAGTCTTCAACTGTTTTTACACCACCATTGATGCTGATTTGAAGCTCAGGAAAATCCTTTTTTAACTGATAAACCCGGGGATAATCCAGTGGCGGAATTTCGCGGTTCTCTTTTGGACTTAAGCCTTTTAACCAGGCTTTACGGGCATGCACAATAAAATCGCTGCAACCTGCTTGTGCAATAGTGCCCACAAAGTCGACTAAAAACTGATAACTATCCAGCTCATCAATGCCAATGCGGCTTTTAACTGTCACTGGAATATCAACAACTTGTCGCATCCGGCTGACACATTCAGCCACCAGCGCCGGCTTTTCCATCAGACAAGCGCCAAACATACCGTTTTGCACGCGGTCAGAAGGACAACCAACATTAATGTTAATTGCATCATAACCACGTTGCTGGCACATGATGGCACTTTTAACCATGGCATCCGGATCTGAACCACCCAGTTGCACCACCACCGGATGTTCTTCTTCATTAAACGCCAGGTAATCACCTTGCCCAAAAATTAAAGCACCTGTTGTGACCATTTCGGTATAAAGCACCGCATGACGGCTGAGCTTACGGTGAAAATAGCGGCAATGACGATCAGTCCAGTCCAGCATTGGGGCAATTGAAAATTTGTGATCCACAGCGTTCTCCAAAAAAAGGCCGGCTATTTTACCCCGAAGCAAACAAACTTTCTGCGTTTTTACGCTCTTTAACGCCAGCTTTTGTATGGTACACTTCCTAAGCTACTGCCAAAAAAGGTAAATCTGATTTATGTCCATTGAATCACTGGTCCAGCGGGCCCGTCACATTTGTGAGCACAACGGTGCACGTTTCACCTCTATTCGTGAAAAGGTATTTCGTTTGCTGGCTCAAACTCAATCTGGAGTTGGTGCTTACGAATTGCTGGAACAGCTAAAACAAACAGAACCGGCAGCAAAACCAGCCACCATCTATCGGGCATTGGATTTCCTGACAGAACAAGGTTTTATTCATAAAATTGAGTCCAGTAACGCCTTTTTGTTATGCCATCATTTTGAACATCTCCACCCGGCACAACTGCTGATTTGTCAGCAATGTGGTCATGTTGAAGAATTACATTCAAAACTGCTGCAACAAGAGTTTGCCAGCCTGGCTGCTGCCGAAGGTTTTGTTATTCAACAACAAACAATTGAAGCGCGTGGACTGTGTCGGAACTGTTTTAAGACAAAGCCAGCGGATACAACAATAACGGCAAATCAATGCTAACAAGCCGGACTCAGGTGTAAAAATGCAGGATTACTCTGGAAACTATCTCAAAAACAAAGAGCTAGACTTGTTTATTCCACAAAATCTGCCTAACCTTAACGTCACGGCCAGCTCCAGCAACGCAAATTTATTCGATGGGTCCATTAAATGAATGTTGAGTACGTAAATCCATTTTTGTCTTCTTTGGTCAACGTGTTAAGTACTATGGCAAATACGACTATCGTTCCTGGCCAACCGCGCATCAAAAAGGATGAAGTTGCCCGTGGTGATGTGTCCGGCCTGATTGGCATGATTGGCCCACAAACCAAGGGTTCTTTTTCTGTGACTTTTGAAGAATCACTGGCGCTGGAAATCATGTTCCGGATGCTCGGCGAAAAACCAAAATCTATCAATGAAGAAGTCACCGATATGGTTGGTGAAATTACCAATATGGTCACAGGTGGTGCCAAACGTATCCTGGGTGAAAAAGGTTACGAATTTAGTATGGCAACCCCTGTTGTGGTTTCGGGTAAAGCCCATACTATTACGCATAAATGTGACGGCCCGAAAATTCTGATGCCATTCGACTCTGATTTTGGCAAAGTCCATATTGAAGTAAGTTTTGACAATCCGAAATAACGGATTTGTGATTGACAAAAGCCGACGTGATGTCGGCTTTTTAGTTTCTGTCTGCCTCTGTTCACACTCTTTAGCAAGATACTGATTCAGTACATCAAACCTGATTGAAACACTGCAAAACCAACATGTTAAAGGGGGTTGTCACCGATATACCGCAGTTGTACCCTGCTGGTGATATTACACAGCAGTTCATAAGGAATAGTCTGCACCAGCTCAGCAATTTCTTCGACTGCCAGCTGCTCACCCCAAAGGATCACCTGATCGCCCACCTGCACCTGCTGCTGGCCTATATCGACCATGGTCATATCCATCGACACCCGCCCTACAATCGGCATGCGTTTGCCGTTGATCAGCACCGGCGTGCCACTGGGAGCATTACGTGGGTAACCATCACCATAACCTATAGCAACAACGGCAAGGCGGGTATCCTGCGGCGCTGTCCAGGCGGCACCATAACCCACTGCATCGCCTTTTTTCACATCCCGCACCGCAATCACTGAACTGCTGAACGTCATCACTGGCCTCAGCTGATGCTGTGCCGAACGGCCAGCCACCATAGGTGACACACCATACAGAGCCAAACCTGGGCGAACCCAGTCACCGTGACTTTGGGGCCAGGCTAAAACACCCGCTGAATTGGCAATAGACAGCTCACCTTCGCAGCCTTTGACCAGTGCATTAAACAAATCCAGTTGTCGTTGAGTTGCTAAATTATCCGGCTCATCAGCACAGGCAAAATGAGTCATCAGCCGCAGAGGTTTTAATACATTCGGGCTTGCCATCAGCTGCTGATACAGCTGCTGAAATTCAGCCGGATAAATACCTAACCTGTGCATACCACTATCAATTTTTAACCAAACATGCACCGGCGCTTCAAGCTCAGCCTGTAACAAAGCTTCTACTTGCGAGCTGTGATGCACCACCACCTGTAAGTTGGAAGCAACAATTTGCGGCAATTCATCCGGATGAAAAAAGCCTTCCAGTAGCACTATAGGTTTAACAATACCCCCGGCACGCAGCATCAAGGCTTCGTCAATCCGGGCGACACCAAAGGCACCGGCGGCTTTGAGCTGTTCAGCAACGGCCAATAAACCATGGCCATAAGCATTGGCTTTAAGCACAGCCAGAATTTTACTTTTTGGTGCAATTTTTTGAATATGCTGAAAATTTTGTGCAAGCGCATCAATATTAATTTGCGCTATCGGACGCCGGCTCATTAATACTCATCCTCAAAACGGGCAGAGCCTGCGTAATTGTCAAAACGGGAATAACGGCCATGGAAAGTCAGCCGCACCCGGCCTATTGGACCGTTCCGCTGCTTACCTATAATGACTTCTGCCGTGCCTTTATCCGGGCTGTCTTCGTTATACACTTCATCTCGGTAGATAAACATAATCAGGTCGGCATCCTGCTCGATAGAACCCGATTCACGTAAATCTGAGTTGACCGGTCTCTTGTCAGCTCTCTGCTCCAAAGAACGGTTTAACTGCGATAGCGCAATCACCGGCACTTTTAACTCTTTAGCCAGCGCTTTGAGTGAACGGGAAATTTCGGCAATTTCCAGGGTACGGTTTTCCGATAAACCCGGCACGGTCATCAATTGCAGGTAGTCGACCATGATCATTGAGAGGCCGCCATGCTCACGTGCAATACGCCGCGCTCTGGAGCGAACTTCAGTGGGCGTCAGGCCGGATGCATCATCGATATACATCTTGCCTTTACTGTTCAGAAGCTCAATCGCCGACGACAAACGCGCCCAGTCTTCATCATCAAGCTGACCTGTCCGTACTTTGGTTTGATCAATACGGCCCAAAGACGCCAGCATCCTCATCATAATTTGTTCGGACGGCATCTCTAAACTAAAAATAAGTACCGGTTTATCGCTGCTCATCGCTGCATGTTCGCAGAGGTTCATTGCAAATGTGGTTTTACCCATTGACGGACGGGCGGCAACAATAATCAGATCCGACGGCTGCATACCGTTGGTCATTTTGTCTAAATCCTGATAACCGGTAGAAACGCCAGTGATACCACCCGCACTTGGATTACGGAATAATTCGTCAATTTTATCAATGGTTTTAGCCAGAATACTGTGGATAGCTTCTGGCCCTTCGTTGGCGTTGGCACGCTGCTCGGCAATCTTAAACACTTTGGTTTCAGCAAAATCCAAAAGCTGGGCGCTGTCGCGGCCTTGTGGGTCGTAACCGGCGTCAGCAATATCGTGGGCAACTGCAATCATATCGCGCACTACCGCCCGCTCGCGGACGATGTCAGCATAAGCCAGAATATTGGCAGCACTTGGCGTGTTTTTGGCAATTTCGCCTAAATAAGCAAAACCACCTACGTCATCCAGCTGCTGATTACGTTCCAGCCATTCGGACACGGTAATTAAATCGATCGGTTGGTTGGCTTCGGCTATGCCTGTCATGGCCTGGAAAATATATTTATGCGCACGCAGGTAAAAATCGTGCTCTACCACTTTTTCAGCGACTCTGTCCCAGGCGTTGTTATCCAGCATCAAACCGCCCAGTACCGACTGCTCAGCTTCAATCGAATGCGGCGGCATTTTTACGGCAGCTACCTGGCTGTCCTGAGGATATTTATCTTTTTGATATTTATCTTTTGAAAATCGTTCTTTTGGATTTGCCATAACACCGGAGTTTATTGCTTAAGGTTGACCAAAACAGCCAACACCAGAATGAGGTTCAGTTGCGCCATAGCCTAGCATTTTTCCGAAACTGAAGCAGTTGGAAAAAGAATAAAGTTGGCAGATATTTTTTAATGCAGAAACAACGAACAAAAGAATAAAAATAATGCGGGAACAGCAGGGGAAGATTCAGGCACAGCGTTTTGCACTGTGCCTGAAAGCGCAATTAAGCTTCTGCTACTACAACCAGTTTAACGGTTGCAGTGACTTCAGCGTGTAATTGCAGGTCGATGTCGAAAGAACCAGTGTCACGCAGAGTGCCATTTGGTAATTTAACTTCGGCCTTAGATACAGCTACACCGGCTTCAGTGATCGCATCAGCGATATCACGGGTACCGATAGAACCGAACAGTTTGCCTTCGTCACCCGCTTTAGCAGCGATAGTCACTTCAGCCAGTTCAGCTAATTTAGCTGCACGTTCTTGCGCGGCGTTCAGGTTAGCAACCAGTTTGGCTTCTAACTCAGCACGGCGTGCTTCGAATTTTTCCAGGTTAGCTTTGGTTGCTGGAACTGCTTTTCCTTGTGGGAATAAGAAGTTACGGGCATAACCAGATTTAACAACTACTTTGTCGCCTAAACCACCAAGGTTAGCAACTTTATCCAACAGAATGATATCCATTGTTTAATCCTCTCAGTATCGGTTGAACCAGGCTTATGCGTGTGAATCGCTGTACGGCAGCAGAGCCAGGTAGCGGGCGCGTTTGATGGCGCGGGCTAATTGACGCTGATACTTAGCGCTGGTACCAGTGATACGGCTAGGAACAATTTTGCCACTTTCAGTGACATAATTTTTTAAAGTAGCGGTATCTTTGTAGTCGATCTCTTGCACGCCTTCGGCAGAGAAACGGCAGAATTTACGGCGACGGAAATAACGAGCCATGAACTTTCTCCTAACTTAAAATTTCAATTCGTTGGGCATGAAGGACAAGCTTCGCTTGACCACTCGGGCTTTGATGACGGTTTAAAAAGCCTGTCACCCGAACCACACTACCCTGCATCAAATTGTGAGTTTGTCTGCACAACTCACCTGCTACCACAACCTGAAGTCGTACGTAACTGGCTCTGTTGTATCCGGCTTCCTGCTGCATCGACTTGTGTTCAAGTGACAAATGCAGATGTGGGATACCGGCTGGACTTTCGCTTCGGTCAGGTTGGCGGCAAATGACACCAGTAATGACCAGGCAGTTGTCCATCAGCAATTACTCGTCGTTTGCAACCTGCTCGTCAGAATCACGAGGAGCACGTTCACGACGTTCGTCACGTACCTTGGCCATTGGTGATGGCTCAGTCACAGCACCGTTAGTGCGCATGATCAGGTTACGCAGAACTGCGTCGTTGAAACGGAAGTTAGTTTCCAGTTCATCGATCACTGACTGTGGCGCTTCTACGTTCAGCAGAACATAGTGAGCTTTGTGCAGTTTCTCGATTGGGTAAGCCAGTTGACGACGACCCCAGTCTTCCAGACGGTGGATAGAACCACCCGCTTCTTTAATCGCACCTGTATAACGTTCGATCATACCTGGTACTTGTTCACTCTGATCCGGGTGAACCATAAACACGATTTCGTAATGACGCATGGTAGCTCCTTACGGTTAGTTAGCCTCGGGTGAGCTCGACCAGACTCGCATAGAGGCAAGGAACGTTAGTTGAACGGTCGAAGGGTGCGTATTCTACGGATTCAATGCGCTAAAAACAAGCAAAGAATGCGTTTTGCTAAAGATATCTCTAAACGATAAAACCACGGAAAATCAGCACATTTCCGTGGTTTTACTGAAGCGTTTTATTGAGGTGTTTTATTGAGGTGTTTTATAAAAGGTTGTGTTGCTGCAGCCAAGTTGCAACAACACAACTCAGCCTGGCAAAACTGCCCGCTAAAACTTATTTCGCCTGACGCTGGCGCACGGCTTCGTATAAACAAATGCCGGTGGCAACAGAGACGTTTAAGCTCGACACAGCACCAAACATCGGAATTTTCACCAGTGAATCACAGGATTCTTTGGTTAAACGGCGCAGGCCGTCCCCTTCAGCGCCCATCGCCAGTGCAATCGGGCCTTTGAGCTCAGCCTGATAAATGGTGGTTTCGGTTTCACCTGCCGCGCCCAGCACCCAAACACCTGCGTCCTGTAATTGACGGATAGTGCGCGCCAAATTGGTCACATTGATAAAAGGCACAGACTCAGCGGCACCACAGGCTACTTTGCGTACAACTGCGGTGAGTTTCACTGAACGGTCTTTGGGTGCTATCACGGCATGCACACCGGCAGCATCAGCTGAACGCAGAATGGCGCCTAAGTTATGCGGGTCAGTAATGCCATCTAAAATCAGTAAAAATGGCGCACTTTCCCGCTCCACAATCCGGGCTAAATCAGATTCATCCCCGGCATCGTGTAACCTGGCTTTGGCAACAACACCCTGATGCTGAGCGCCGTTTACTTTATCGTCCAGCGTTTTGCGGTTGCAAAACTGCACTGAAACGCCAGACTTACGCGCCAGCTGGATCACCGGCTGCATCCGCTGATCTTCACGGTCTTTGAGCACAAACAATTCCAGCACATCTTCCGGCGCTCTTTCCATAAAGGCGCTTACTGCGTGGATCCCAAAAACGTAATCTGTGCTCATAACCTATTCCTGCGACATCAGCAGTTCACACTGCGGTAAAAATAAACGCCTGGAAATCCAGGCGTTGGTAAAAGTGCGGTTAGTGTAGCAAATACACGCTGATGCGTCATTGCCCATCACCGCTCCCTGCTTTTGCTGCAGGTTTACCCGCTGTTTTAGCACCGGTTTTACTTTTGCTGCCGCTGCGCCCCATTTTGGTTTTACCTGGACGTGCTGTTGGATCTGCCATAGCACGGCCTTTTTTCTGGCTAAAACCTTTGTTTGCTTTTTCCGCTGCGGTTTTATCGCTACTTTTGCCCTGATTAGACGTCATGCGTTTACCCTGATGTTTTGGGCTACCGGCTATGCCTAAATCAATTTTGCGTGCTTCAAGATTCACGGCCAGCACTTTGACGGTAATCAAATCGCCCATGC
>JAYRUI010000041.1:0-12261 GCA_041919175.1 Rheinheimera sp.
TGGTGCCGAGGTGCAGACATTTATGCCGGATTTACTGGCTGTGTCAGCGCAGGGTCAGTGGCAGGCGGTACTCGGGATCCGCAGTGGTCAGAACCACTCTTTATTTGTTGAAAAATATCTGGACGCCGATATCTGCACTGTGTTGCAAACGGCCGGCATTGTTACGCAAAGGGATGAAGTGGTTGAAATTGGTAATCTCTATTCAGCCAACCGGCAATACACCTTGTTGCTGTTTGTGGTGCTTGCTTATGCCTTACATCAACTGGGTTATCGCCAGCTGGTGTGCTGTGCAACTGAACAGGTGCAACAACTATTAAGCCGCCATGGCCTTGAGCTGACTTATTTAGCCGATGGCGATGCCAGCCGTTTGGGAGAGGCAGCCAATAGCTGGGGCAGTTATTATCAAAGTCACCCCAAAGTCTGTGCACTTGATTTAACACAGGCGATGACACTCATCAGCAGCTCGCCAAGATTACTGGCTTTGCCGCATCAATATTGGCCATCTTTGCACGCCACAGTGACAGGCCTTAGCCTTGAACAAAAATCCGGTGCGCCAGTTGCAGCTGCGTCAATCAATCACCTGACGACCAACAGCAAAGGCAGATGCGCATGAAATTGAACTTCCCGGCAACGGCAACACTGACGGATGCAATCAGCGGTGAAAGTCTGGATCTGGATGCTATGATGGCCAGAGTTTCGCAGTGGCAACAAGAGTTGCAAGCATTGGCTGCCAAAAGGGTGCTGCTGTTAAGCCCCGGCAATCTTGAATGGGCACTGCTCGATTTAGCTTGCCTTGAAAGCAACACTTTGCTGGTGCCGCTGCCAACTTATTTAAGCGAGGCGCAGCTGCAACATATTCTGGCTGAGGTTAAACCTGATCTGATTTTCAGCCATACCAAGCTCGCGCCGGAAGGTTTCCGGCAGATAAGCAATGTCCGGAATTTGTATGGTTATCAGTGCGATCAGGCTGAAGAGACGCTGCTGTTACCGTCAGATTGCCAGAAAATCACCTTTACCTCAGGCTCCACCGGCACGCCCAAAGGCGTTTGTTTATCAGCTGCGACTCAGCTGCAGGTGGCACAAAGCCTGGTGGAGCGTATCGCCATCAAAGCGCCACGCCATCTTTGTTTATTACCGCTCAGTACCTTGCTGGAGAATATCGCCGGTATTTATGCACCTTTGCTGGCTGGTGGTGAAGTGCTGATCACCGACGAATTCCAGCGTGGTTTTCATGGCAGCAGTCTGGCTGAACCGAAAAAATTATTAGGTCTTATCAGCCGCACTCAACCACAAACACTGATCCTGGTGCCTGAACTGTTGCAGCTGTTAGTTCAGGCTTGTCAGCAGGGCTGGCAGGCACCGGCAAGTCTGTTATTTATCGCTGTTGGTGGGGCTGTGGTGGCGCCGCAATTGTTGGTTCAGGCCGCCAAAGCCGGCTTGCCTGTGTATCAGGGTTATGGTTTAAGCGAGTGTGGTTCTGTGGTGGCTTTGTCTGATTTGAATGCAGCAACGGCGAGCTCCGAAGATTTAGCCAGCGTGGGCAAGCCGTTATCGCATCTGCAGGTAAAGATTGTTGCCGGTGAACTTTGGGTGAAAACGCCGTTTTTAGGTTATTTGTCTGACTTTCAGGGGCACTCAAAAGCCGCAGATGACACAGAAGGCTGGGTCGCCACCGGTGATTTAGCCATGCTGCTGCCCGATGGCCGGTTGCAAATTAAAGGCCGTAAGAAAAACCTGCTGATATCCAGCCTCGGCCGCAATATCCATCCGGAATGGGTGGAAGCTGAAGTGTTAAAAAGCGGCTTGCTGCAACAAGCTGTGCTGGTCGGCGACGCCCGTCCTTATTGCAGTGCCCTGGTGTATTGCAAAGATCCTGCTGTCAGCAACAGCCAGATTGAAAGCTGGCTGGCAGAGGTCAATCAAACTTTGCCTGATTATGCCAGGGTTCAACGTTTTTACCGGCTTCATGCGCCTTTGTCCGAAGCAAACGGCACCTTAACCGCCAATCAAAGACCAAAACGGGCACAAATTGCCGAACTTTATCAGGCTGAAATTGCAGCGCTTTATGCAAATGGCGCTGCCCCGCAAAGCATTAAATCCGAACTTGTTGCGCCAGCATCTGCTGCGTGTTGATATCAGGAGTAGTTTATGAGTTTTCATCAGAAATTAATTGAAGCCACAGCAGCAGAACGTGAATATTTACTCAGTGCACCTATTATCCACCGCTGTTTTCATGGCGACATTGCGCTTGATGATTATGTCGCGTTTTTAAAGCAGGCTTATCACCATGTCAAACATACCATTCCACTGCTGATGTCAGTCGGCGCCTTGTTGCCCGAGTCAAAAGAGTGGCTGCGTGAAGCCGTGGCTGAATATATTGAAGAAGAACTTGGCCATCAGGAATGGATCTTAAACGACATCGGCAACTGTGGTTATGACAAAGAAGCGGCAAGGGGAAGCAGCCCATCTTTTGCCACCGAAATGATGGTGGCTTATGCCTATGACTCAGTGCGCCGTATTCATCCACTGTGCTTTTTTGGCATGGTGCTGGTGCTGGAAGGCACCTCAACTGCGCTTGCGGATCATGCGGCAGGTACTATTGCCAATAAACTGAATTTAAAGAAAAAAGCCTTCAGTTATCTGACGTCTCACGGCGCTTTGGATCAAGACCACATCAAATTCTTCCAAAGCCTGATGGACAAAATTGTGGATGAACAGGAACAACAACTGATCATCCATGCCGCCAAAAGATTTTATCGTCTTTATGCCGATATTTTTATCAGTCTGGATGCCAACCATGGTATCGCCAAAAAAGTGACAACACCCCAAGAGGAGTTGGTCTGATGAACATCAGCGGTAAAACCATCCTGTTAACGGGTGCAACCGGCGGGATAGGCCAGGCAATAGCGCAGGAGCTTGCTGAAAGTGGCGCCCGTCTTATCCTGGTCAGCCGTGATGAGAACGCGCTGTTGCAATTAAAAGCCCTATTACCCGGTGAACACAAAGTATGCGCCACTGATATTACTGATCCGGCGGCGCTCAATCACTTGCTCACTTTTTGTCAGCAACAAGGTCCGTTGCATGGTTTGGTAAACGGTGCCGGTATCAGCCAATTTGCGCTTTGTGAAACGCAGGATTATGCCGCGCAACTGAAAGTGAATCTGCTGGCACCGATACAGCTATGTCAGTTGCTGTTACCCCAGCTGCAACAGCAAAAAGAAGCTTTTATTGTCAATATAGGTTCGGCTTTTGGCAGCATTGGTTATCCGGGATTTTCCGGCTATTGCGCCAGTAAATTTGGCCTGCGCGGTTTTACGGAAGCGTTAAAACGTGAACTGGCACAAAGCCATGTCAAGGTGCTGTATTTTGCACCGCGCGCCACGGACACGTCCATTAACAGCGCCGCTGTCGTTGCGATGAATCAACAGCTTGGTAATCAGATGGACAGCCCAAAACAAGTGGCGCAGGCGCTGTTAGCCCAATTAAAAGCCAGCCAGAGCCGGCGTTTTTTAGGCTGGCCTGAGCAAATTTTTGTCAGACTTAACGCCATATTCCCGGCCCTGGTCGACAAAGCCTTACAAAAAAAGCTGGCGGTGATTGAAAAATACGCCAGTCAAAAACCCTGAATTCAGTGACATCACACGAGGTTGATATGAATACTTTTAACAAAACTGCGTTAAACAATACCGCTTTACAAAGCACAGCTTTAAACAACACAGTTGGCAATAAAACCGCAACAAAGTCTGTTGCTGCCTGGTTAAAAACAACCGCAGATAAAGTCACAAAAATCAGCAGCCAAAAGTTGAGTCTGCTGACTGTTGTACTGGTTTTTAGCGCCGCAAGCCCGCAGCTTCACGCCGATGTGCTGACGGATATTCAGCCATTGCAGCAGCGCTGGGCAGAAATCAACTACCAGCTGGAAGAAGACCAACGTGAAAAGGCTTATGTGAGTTTATTGGCTGAGGCAGACAAAGTGGTGGCGGCCAATGCCACCAGCGCCGAAGCTTATATCTGGCGCGGCATCATTAAATCAAGTTTTGCCGGTGCCAAAGGTGGTCTTGGCGCTTTAAGTGTGGCTGAAGAGTCTAAAGCCGATCTGGAGCGGGCGTTAGCACTGGATGCCAATGCGTTACAAGGTTCGGCTTATACCAGCCTTGGCGTGTTGTATGCCAAAGTACCTGGCTGGCCAATCGGTTTTGGCAGTGACAAAAAAGCCGCTGAACTTTTAAACAAAGCGCTGGCAATTAACCCTCAAGGTATTGATCCAAATTACTTTTATGCAGAATTATTAGCGGATAAACGCGACTACAATCAAGCAATGCGCTATCTTGAACAGGCTAAGCAGGCGCCAGCAAGGCCTGGTCGTGAAAGCGCTGATGCCGGACGACAACAGGAAATCGCTGCGCTTTATGCCAAAGTCGCAAAAAAAGTAAAACACTAAATCATTAAACAGAACAAGGTCAGGGGTCGGATGCGGATATTGCTGGTTGAAGACGATATGGATTTAGCGCAAGGCCTGCAACTGGCCTTGCGTGAGCAGGGGTTTACAGTCAATCAGGTGTCGCTTGGTCAGCAAGCCCTGGCGTCTATCCGCAGTCAGGATTGTGACGCTGTGGTGCTGGATTTAGGTCTGCCCGATATGGATGGCCTTGATGTGCTGAAAATTACCCGGCAAAAATACGCTAAGTTGCCGGTGTTGGTGTTAACGGCAAGAGACGGCGTTGACGACCGGATCCGTGGCCTGGATTTAGGTGCTGATGATTATCTGGTGAAACCTTTTGCCATGTCCGAGCTTTTCGCCAGGCTCAGAGTGATAGAGCGGCGTTTAGGCACGGCTAGTTCTCATCTGATCAAACTGCAAAATGTGGAGCTTGATGCCAGCTCGCACCAAGCCGCTGTGGATGGTGTGGTGCTGAATTTGTCGCGGCGTGAATATATGCTGCTCAAAGTATTAATGGAGTCGGCGGGGCGTATTAAAACCCGCGAGCAACTGGAAGCCAGTTTATATGCCTGGGGTGAAGAAGTGGCCAGTAATGCGCTGGAAGTGCATATATCCAATCTTCGGAAAAAACTGCCCAAAGACTTTATTAAAACTGTGCGTGGTGTGGGTTACAGCGTGAGTCCGGCATGAGTTCAATCCGTCGTTATCTGGTAACTATTCTGATTGCAATGCTGACGCTGACCAGTTTTATGGCGGCGCTGCAAAGTTACCGGGAAAGTATCAGCAGGGCTGATCAACTCTTTGACGACGACTTAAAAGTGCTGGCTGCCAGCTTAGTGCATCAGTTTGGCGCCACAGAACAAGACAACAGCTTATTAAGTGTGGTGCAAATCTGGCGTGGCACTGAGTTATTGTACCGCTCTGTCAATGCGCCAGAGCGGCGCATTGAAGCGCCTGTGGGTTACAGTGAACAAAATTTTTCCGGTCAGCGCTGGCGTACTTTTGTGCAAATCAGCAAAAATCCAATCAGCAAAGAACCAATCAACAAAAAGCAAACCGGCCATACGCCAGGCACTGTAAAACAAGGCAAAACAGCACAGCATTCAACAATTCAGTCTGAGCTGCAGGTACTGGTCGCACAACCATTAAAACAACGGCAGCAACTGGCCGAAGAAGTGGTATTGGCTTCCATTTACCCTGTGGTACTGAGCCTGCCACTTCAGGCGCTGCTGATTTGGCTCGCTGTCAGCAAAGGTTTATCCCCGCTGTTAAAACTGGCCGAGCAGTTGTCCGGCAAAAAAGCCGATGATTTAACGCCGGTGCACCTCAACGAAGTACCACTGGAGTTGTCGCAGGTGCTGGGCACCACCAATCAGCTGCTGGCTAAACTGTCGGATGCCTTTGCCAGAGAAAAACGTTTTGCCTCAGATGTCGCCCATGAACTTCGTACCCCACTCAGTGTATTGCAGGTGAATTTACATAATGCCCGCTCGCAGTGGCAACAAGCTGGTGTTGCAGATCCGGCCGGTTTAATGCCGGCGCTGGAAGAGGGAGTTAAACGTATGAGTCAGCTGATTGAACAAATTATGCTGCTGAACAGAACCAATCCGGAGCATTTTAAAGCCAAGCTGCAACTCTTTGATGCAGCGGCGTTAAGCCGTGAAGTGGTGGCTGAGCTGTATCCGGAAATTTTGCGCAAAAACCAACAGGTAGAGCTGACTGGCGCAGAGCATTTACCGCTGCACGCCGATACTTTTGCCATTCGTTTATTGCTGTTGAATCTGCTTGGCAATGCCATTAAATACACCCCGGCTGGTGGCCATATTGTGCTTTGTTTGAGCAAAACATCTACCGCTGTTTATATAGAAGTGTCAGACTCGGGGCCGGGCATCGATCCCAAAGAATACCAGCGGGTATTTGACCGTTTTTACCGGGTCGGTGGCGACCGGCATAAGTCGGGTGAGCCGGGCTCAGGCCTTGGCTTGGCGATAGTGAAAGAAATAGTGACTTTACATGGCGGTAACCTGACGCTTGCACCGTCGGATTTTCCAACGGGTCTTAAAATCACAGTGGAATTGCCCCAGTGAGCACTGTAACAATAGTGACCGAACCAGACACAAGGCTGGCAAGATTGACGAGCTGGATAACACAGATAGCCAGGCGGCAGAAAAAAGCCCTGCAACGACTTTTGTTGTTGCTGCCGATGCTGGCGGCAGAAGCGGCCTATGCCGATATGCTGCAATTGAAGCTACAAATCAAAGATCATTTATTCAGTCCAACCATTTTGTATGTGCCGGCCGGTGAAAAAATCAAACTGGTGATTGATAACCAGGACAACACACCGGAAGAATTTGAAAGTTTTAGTTTAAACCGCGAAAAAGTGATCCTGGGGCAAAAAAAAGGGGTGGTTTTCATTGGCCCGCTGGAGCCTGGTGAACATCCGTTTTTGGGTGAATATCACCCCGATAGTGCCCGGGGCGTCATCATCGTGCTGCCCAAAGCGCAGTGGCTACAACAGGCTGCCAGGGAGGCTCAAGGTGCTGATTAATACCGTGATCATGTTTTTGCAGGAGTTATTGCCGGCCTTGTTGTTGCTCAGCACTTTAATGGTATGGCAAAGGCAGCGTCTGCAGCTTTTGTTGCTGAGTATGCTTGGCGCCAGTCTTGGCGGTTTGTTGTTATTAAGTGGCCAGTTTGGCCGCATCTCGCAGTGGGCAGATGGTTTGGGCCTTGAGCTCTTGTACCTCTGCTGTTATGGACTGACTTTTTTCCTGCTCATCTTGAGCTGTGTTTACAGCAAAAAGCCAAAGCGCTCTGCTTGTCTGGCAGGTTTTGCCATTGCCGGTTTGCTGATGGTGAACGGCAGCAATCTGTTGTTGTTTCTATTTGTGTACGAGCAAAATTTATTCAGCACACCGGCTGTGCTACTTGGTGCAACGCTTGGCGTGGGCATTGGTTTAAGTGTGGCTGTGCTTTGGTATCACTTCATTCGGGAATTATCCTTGTACAGCCCGATGTTTTTTCGCGGTGCGCTCGCGCTGCTGGCCGCGAGACAAGTCAGCATGGCGATGATGTTGTTGGTGCAGATTGATTGGCTACCTGGTGGCAAGGCCTTGTGGAATAGTGAAAGTCTGTTGTCGGAAAGGTCTGAATATGGCCACTTTTTTAATGCGTTGATGGGGTATGAAGCAAGTCCCCCGACAGCGCAATTGTTGGGTTTTGCCGCCGCTTTGTTGTTGATGTTGTGGCTGAACCGCGCGCTGGAGGTGAAAAAATGAGGCTGGCATTCATTCTGTTATTGCTCAGCGGCCAGGCGTTGGCGGATGGCACAGTGGTTGACAAAGTGTACCACCCTTATGTGCAGCCGCTGGAGCGGGAATTTGAATACCGTTTTGCTTATCAGAAACAGGCAGAACATCCTGACAATAATGCCATGGCACAAAAGCTTGGTTATGGTTTTTCTATTGCCGAGCGCATGGCGCTGGAGTTTTATGTGATTGCCGACCGGGTCAGTCCGGAAGATTACAAACTTAGTGGCTATGAAGTTGAACTGCGCTGGATGCTGACAGAGCAGGGCGAATATGGCGCCGACTGGGGGTTGTTGTTTGAGCTGGAGCGGCAAAATAATCTGGATAATTATGAATTTTCCAGCGGTTTGTTGATGGAAAAAGAATTCGGGCCAACCAGCCTGACCCTCAATGCGCTGGCGGTGTACGAATGGGGCCAGACGCTGGAATCTGAAGTCGAAGCCGAGTTTCGGTTGCAGTACCGCTATCGTTGGTTGCCGCAGGTACAGCCAGCTATTGAATTTTACGCCGGAGAAAATTATAAAGGTGCAGGCCCTTCCATGATGGGCGTGCATAAATTTAGTGGTTTAGAACAATTAAAATGGGAATTTGCGGTGATTTTTGCCATAGACGCATCCACTGTTAATAACACCCTGCGTTTTGCGCTGGAATATGAGTTTTAACAGCCTGCTGTGATCGCTTTGCGGTAACTCAGCTGCAACGCTGAGGCTATTTCGCGGCAATTTACTGGCAAGGCTGCTATTCACCGGCGACGCCGCTCTTAAGACCCCCCTTAAGAACTGCTCTTAAGAAATTGTTAAGCTTTGACGCGCAAACTCCAATAATAAAAATAATACAGGGGTTTGTTTTTTGTCTTATCAATCATCGGTTGCCTCAGTGGCGCCTTCTTTCTGGCTGCGTGTTATCAGCCCTTATCTGGTGCTGATCCGTTTTGCCGTGCTGGCCTTGTTGTTATTGTCATTAAGCCGCCTTGGGCTTTTTATCTGGCAGTGGCAAAGGGTGGAACAAAGCAGTAGTAATGCTGGCTGGCTATTGCTGCAAGGGGTGCGGGCTGACTTGATCCTGATTGGGTTGATGTTGGTGCTGCCAGTGCTTCTGGCGCCGTTTTTTGCCCGCACTTCCCTCGTTAATACCTGGCGGCGGTTGAGTTTGACCTGGGCCATATTGATGCTGGCACTGCTGCTCTTTGTCGAGCTGTCCACGCCGGCGTTTTTACTGCAGTACGATGTCCGGCCAAACCGGCTGTATCTGGAATATCTGAAATATCCCAAAGAAGTGTTTTCTACTTTATGGTACGGATTCCGTTTCCCTTTGCTGGCCGGTACAGCAGGCACGGCGGTGTTATTGTGGGGCGCTTATCGTTATTTACGTCATGGTCTGGCGTCTGTGCGCTGTTACTGCAATAAGACCTTGTGGTTCAGCTGGCCCCTGGTGGTCTTGCTGGTTTTTGTTGCTATCCGTTCAACAGCACAGCATAGACCTGCCAACCCGGCACTTTTTGCCATTACCTCAGATGCCATGGTGAATTCGTTGGTGATTAGCTCGCCATATTCGGTGCTTTATGCCGCCTATAGCATGCGCCATGAAGCCAGCTCCAGCGAGATTTACGGCAAACTGCCGGTTGAGCAGATGCTTCAGTCTGCGCTGGATTGGCCCTGGCTGAAAGATGTGCAATTTAATGATAAAAAATTACCCACTTTGCACCAGCAACAAGCGACTGCGACACGCAACAAGCCGCTGAATATTGTGATAGTGCTGCAGGAAAGTATGGGCGCTACTTTTGTGCAGTCGCTCGGTGGTGAAAGCGTGACGCCAGAGCTTGAGAAGCTGAAACAACAAGGCATTTGGTTTAACAATATGTACGCCACCGGCACCCGCTCGGTGCGGGGTATTGAGGCTGTGGTTGCCGGTTTTGCGCCAACACCGGCGCAAAGCACCGTCAAACTTTCAAACAGCCAGCATAATTTCAGTACTATTGCTTCCATCTTAAAAAAACAGGGTTATCACACCCAGTTTGTTTATGGTGGCGAAGCACATTTTGACAATATGCGCAGTTATTTTACCGGCAATGGTTTTAGCGATATTGTTGATTTTACAAGAATTGAAAAACCAACTTTTGTTGGCAGCTGGGGCGCCAGTGATGAAGATTTATTTCGCACCGCACACACACAATTGCAGCAGTTGCATCAGCAAGGCAAACCATTTTTTAGTTTAATTTTTACCTCCAGTAACCATGAACCCTTTGAGTTTCCGGAAGGTCGCATCAGCCTGTATCAGGAGCCCAAAGCACAGGTGAATAATGCGGTGAAATACGCCGACTGGGCCATGGGGCAGTTTTTCCAACAAGCGATGCAAGCGGATTATTGGCAGGACACATTGTTTTTAGTGGTGGCTGATCATGACAACAGGGTGTATGGCAGCAATCTGGTGCCGGTGGAAAAATTTCAAATACCAGCGCTGATTTTAGGCGCTGATATAAAACAGCAGCAGATCAACGCTTTGGCCAGTCAAATTGATTTGGCGCCGACCCTCTTGTCGATGGCCGGTATTTCTGCTTGCCATCCGATGACAGGGCGCGATTTCAGCCGTGACAGCACCAGTCCCGGCCGCGCTTTATTGCAGTTTGATCAATATTTTGCCCTGATGCAGCAGAGTGATCCGCAAAGTGGCCAACTGCAGAGCGGTCAACCGCAAGAGCAGCACGATCTGGTGATTTTAAAACCGAATCAGCAGGCGGTAAAAGCACGGTACAACAAAACTACCAAACAGCTTCAGTTGAGTGCAGATCCGGTATCTGCAGGCGAACAAACCAAAGCGCTGGCTGAAGTGCAATTGCCGTCTTATTTATACCGCGAACAAAAGTTTCAGGATAAAACCTCTTGTGTGGGTCAGGCTTGAGTTGCTGTTGTAAAAAGGCGGTTGTGCCAAAGCAATTTGCCAACCGACCTGTTTTGCTGGCGCTAGTCTCAAGTTTTTTGTTCTTCTGAGCAAACTTCAGTTAAATGAGACTGAACAGCCCGGTGAAGCGGGATATAACCACAGATAACAAAAAACGCGGAATATGATGAAAACAAAACTCTTTTTACTGGGCGCTTGCTGTGTGCTGGCGCTTGCTGCGCCCGCTCAGGCTACTGAGCGCAAAATAGAAGCCGACACTGTGGTCGTGACGCAACATAAAACCACAGTGAATGACCAATCTTTCCCATACAGTGCCACCACCGGCACCCAGCCGGTGTGGGATGACGAAGGTAATCCTGTTGCTGCTGTGTTTTACACTTATTACCAACGCACTGATATTAAAGATAAAAGCAAAAGACCGTTATTAATTTCTTTTAACGGTGGCCCAGGCTCTGCTTCGGTCTGGATGCAAATTGCTTACACTGGCCCTAAAGCGCTGAATGTAGACAGTGAAGGTTACCCGCTGCAACCTTATGGCACCAAACAAAATCCATATTCGGTACTGGACACTGCTGACATCGTGTTTGTTAATCCGGTGAATACCGCTTATTCACGGGTGTTGCCAGGCAAAGACGGCAAAATGATGAGCCGTGAAGCGCAAGGCAAAATGTTTTTTGGTGTGAATGCTGACGTGAAATATCTGGCCGAGTGGATCAACACTTTTGTCAGCCGCAACGAGCGTTGGCAGTCGCCGAAGTATCTGATTGGCGAAAGCTACGGCACAACACGGGTGTCAGGTTTAGCCTTAGCGCTGCAAAATCAGCAGTGGATGTATTTAAACGGTGTGGTGCTGGTGTCGCCAACCGAAATTGGTATTAAAAGGGAAGGGCCGGTGGATGTCGCCAACCGTCTGCCCTATTTTGCCGCCACTGCCTGGTATCACAAAAAACTCAAACCAGAACTGCAACAGCAGGATTTAATGGATGTGCTGGCCAAAGCAGAAGATTTTACACTGAATCAATATTTACCAGCCCTTGCCAAAGGTGCGTTTATCAGCGCTGAAGAAAAAGACCAGATAGCCCGTCAGGTGGCTGAGTATTCGGGGTTATCTGTGCAGGCGGTGTTACAGAATAACCTGGATATTCCAAACGATTTTTTCTGGAAAGAGCTGCTGCGTGACCGTGGTCAAACGGTTGGCCGGTTAGATTCCCGTTATATCGGCATCGACCGTAAGGACGCCGGGGTCGAACCTGACTTCAACGCTGAGCTGACGTCATGGTTGCATTCGTTCACGCCGGCGATTAACCACTATCTGCGTACTGAACTGAATTACAAAACCGACATTAAATACAATATGTTTGGTGATGTGCGGCCTTGGGACAACAGTGATGACAATACCGGCGAAAACTTACGTCAGGCCATGGCACAAAACCCCTACCTGAATGTGATGATCCAGTCGGGTTATTACGACGGAGCCACCAATTATTTTGACGCCAAATACAGCATGTGGCAGTTGGATCCAAGCGGCAAAATGAAAAACCGCCTGAGTTTTAAAGGCTATCGCAGTGGTCATATGATGTATTTACGTTACGAAGATTTAAAACAGTCGAATCA
>JAYRUI010000042.1:0-12099 GCA_041919175.1 Rheinheimera sp.
CAATGGTGTTTTAAAGCAGGATGTGGTTTTGTCCCTTCCAAACGTCCTGCCGGCAAATATCATGAAGTGGCGATGTTTAAAGACATCGCTGCCAGCGTGAATGCGTATTTTTATAACCTGAACACTTTTTATGTGTATGACGACTTGCGCGCCATTCGTGCTGAGATACGCAAGCAGGATAACAAGTTGACCGGCCAGAAGCTGGCGCAGGGGCTGATTCGATATTCAGAGCGTGGTGAATCTTATGTCACTGAAATTCGTGACATGATTGCCGCCAATCACAAATTTATGGAAGAAAGTTAATGCGTTTTTGCCTGTTATTATTGGCTGCTGTGCTGGTTACGCCTGCAATGGCAAACACCCAGTTTAATTACGATGGTTTTTACGCCAGACTGAAAAAAAGCGAAAAAGCAGAATACAGCCATATCACTTTGGCTTTTATGCTGCAGCGTCAGGGCACACAACAGGTTTGTGAGTTGACAGCAGCGCGCATTACAACGGATATCAGTGATGAGCCGCTGACCGTTGCCGCTAATGGCGAGTTGATTTTGCCTTATTCTGAGCTGCTGAATAATCGCAAGGCGCTGATTATTTTAAAACAACCCGAAGGTGCTGCCCCTTGTGATTTAAATTTCCGGTTGCGCAGCCGTTTACCGCTGGATGCCCGGGTGGAACTGAAACAATTACGGATGATGCACCAGCAATTTGATGCTTTGTTAAAAGACTTGGCGGGGCTTGGCAAATATTTTCTGCCGCCGATGACGGGAGTTAGCCTGCAGTTTGCCTCTGAAGCTATGGCGCTGGCGGTGCCGGCTGAGCTCAGTCAGGCTTTGCAATGCAAAGAGAAACAATGTCAGCTGGATCTGACACAGGCGCAAGGTGCAGCCGATAACCTGATGTTTGAATTTCAACAAGCGCCTGCCGTGGTATTACCATTACTGCCCAGATAATGAGCAGCGCACTCAGTTTGCCGTTGTCGCCATTGGCAACGATGCCGGCGGGTCTGGATTTGGTTTTATTAACCCATCAAACCGAATTTTTAAAAAGCAGCAATACCGGTGTTTTGGTGGCGGCTCTGACTGAGGATCAGCGGATTCGGGTGCGCCGGCCTTTATGGTCCCGAGTGGTGCCGGACGAGCAGTTACTTGCCAGCATAAACAGCCAGCCAAGCTTTTTATTGTACCCGGGCCCGCACGCACAGCTGCTGGATGTGGATACACAACAGCTGTTTTGGCAACAGCAATTGCGTCAAACCGGGGCAGATACACAGCATCAACAATCTGACCGCAGCAATATTGACGCCACCGGGCCAAGGCTGCAGTTGATAGTATTAGACGCCACCTGGCAGCTGGCGCGCAAAATGTACAATCAAAGTGCCTATTTAAAGCAGCTTCCAGCGATATCACTGGCGTCATCCCAAAAATCGGTTTACCAGCTCAGACGTAACCAACAGGACATGGGCTGGTGTACGGCTGAATCGGTCAGCATGTTGTTATCTGCTTTGGGTTATCTGCAGGCTGCAGCCAGGTTACAGCAGATGTATTTGGCTTTTAATCAGCCAGAAAAAATTGAAAAATAGCCGCTATGTCAGCGCGGTCGCTTGCTCTAAACTGTTTTTTGCACAAAAACAGCAAAGAAGCGATAAAAACCGCGTTATGCCGGTGCTGACTTTTCATGCCACACATTTTGCGAGACACAACAGTGTGTTGCAGATAGATTGAAGTAGAGGGAACTGCAAATTTTTCTGTTATGATGCGGTTCCATAAAAATTGTAATTTCCACTATGGAACGGGACCAATCTGATGGATAGCAAACATCCGCACTCTTCGCAGTTCAACCGCCTTGATGATGATAAAAAAGTAACACGTGCCGTGATCCCGGTCGCCGGTCTTGGCACCCGCATGTTGCCTGCCACCAAAGCCATGCCAAAAGAGATGCTGACAATAGTCGACAAGCCGCTTATTCAGTATGTGGTGCAGGAAGCTGTTGCTGCTGGTATTACCGAGATAGTACTGGTGACACACTCTTCTAAAAACAGCATTGAAAACCATTTTGATACCAGTTTTGAATTAGAAGCCGCGCTGGAAAAACGGGTAAAACGACAGTTGCTGGATGAAGTGCGTAATATCACGCCTAAAAACGTGACGGTCATTTCAGTGCGTCAACCGCAGGCCTTGGGCTTGGGTCATGCCATTTTATGTGCACGCCCGGTGGTGCGAAACCATCCTTTTGCTGTGTTGTTGCCTGATGTGATTGTGGATCAGTACCACAGCAATCTGAAAAAAGACAACCTGGCGGAAATGATCAAAAGATACAATGACACCGGTCATAGTCAGATCATGGTTGAGCCGGTGCCACAACAATTGGTAAATCAGTATGGTGTGGTTGATTTAGCCGGCGCGCCACTTAGCCAGGGGCAAAGCGTGCCTGTGGTCGATATGGTGGAAAAACCGGATCTGGACGAAGCACCCAGTAATTTTGCCATTACCGGCCGTTATGTGCTTTCGCCAACCATCTGGGATTTATTGGCTTTTACGCTGCCAGGTGCCGGTGATGAAATTCAGTTAACGGACGCTTTGCATCAACTACGTTTACTGGAAGTGATTGAGGCTTATCACATTAAAGGCAAATCTCATGACTGCGGTAATAAACTGGGTTATGCACTGGCAAACGCTGAGTATGCGTTGCGTTCGCAGTTTGGTGCTGAATTTAAAGCAAAATTAACACAGTTGCTGGCGGACTAAAGATCGCCATTACCTCAGGCTGAGTCTGGAGCTTAGCCTGTAAAATCAGGGTCTGGATCATAAGGAACGGGTAGTACCAGACCACTGAACTGCCACTGCTGTAGCGCAGTGGCAGAACACTCAGACTGCTCCGAGTTACCCAACTGAATAATGGATGTTTGCATGAAGTTTTTAGTCACAGGCGCAGCGGGTTTTATCGGCAGTCAGGTTGCACAAACTTTATGTCTGCAGGGGCATGAGGTGGTCGGGCTTGATAATCTGAACGATTATTATGATCCTGCGCTCAAGCAGGCGCGTTTAGCGCGCATAGTGCAGAGCTTGCAATCCGAGGGTAATCCGGCGTTATTTCGTTTTGCCCGGCTTGATTTAAGTGACCGTGCCGCCATGGCCGCACTTTTTGCAGCAGAGCAGTTTGAACGCGTTATTCATCTGGCAGCTCAGGCCGGGGTACGTTATTCCATCGACAATCCAATGGCTTATGTCGACTCCAACTTAACCGGCATGATGACAGTGCTGGAAGGGTGCCGCCATCATCAGGTCAAACATCTGGTGTATGCCAGCTCAAGTTCGGTGTACGGCAATCAGCAAAAAGTACCTTTTAGCGAAACCGACCCTGTCGATAGCCCCATTTCTTTGTACGCTGCCAGCAAAAAAGCCAACGAGCTGATGGCACACACTTATAGCCATTTGTACCAGTTACCTTGTACTGGCTTACGGTTTTTTACGGTATACGGTCCATGGGGCAGGCCAGATATGGCGCCATGGAAGTTTACCCGGGCCATTTTGGCCGGTCAGCCTATTGATGTGTACAACCATGGCCAGCTGAAACGCGACTTTACCTATATCGATGATATTGTTGAAGGTATTGTTCGTGTACAAGACAAAATTCCGGGTTCTGCCGGTTATCCGTCGGCTGAAGATAATCCTTATTATGCGCTCTACAACATTGGCAATAACCAGCCGGTGGCGCTGGAAGACTTTATCAATGCTATTGAGCAGGCCGCCGGTGTCAAAGCCATTAAAAATTACCTGCCGATGCAGGCGGGTGATGTGCTGCAAACTTATGCCGATGTCAGTCGTTTGGCGCAGCTGGTTGGCTTTAAGCCTGCCACGCCGCTGACAAAAGGAATGCAGAGTTTTGTCGATTGGTTTCGAAGTTCAGCCATGCCATTTCAGGCAAAAAATTAACACACTGCGTTGTGCTGGTTGCGCCGTACCTGGGCGCGACAGCCAACAGTTTTGGATGAAATAAGAGAGGTCCTGATGAATCGTTTATGCTGGGGTACTTTTTTGTTGCTGCTGGTTGGATGTAAAAGTACACCGGATCAATATGTTTATTCTTCCGGTGCACTCAGGCAAGACAATCAGGTTTTTTTGCAGGACATAGAAGCACAAGGTTTTAATAAAGCCGAACTTACTGAGGTTGCAGCGCAGGCATTTCGAAACGGCCGTTGTGATAAAGCCTTGTTGCTGGCAGAAAAATTTAACCTGCCGGTGAATTACAGCACAGACTATCAGACTTTGTTTCAGTGTCTGATGCAGAAAAAACACTATGACTTAGCAGAGCGTGCTTTGGCTTTGGGAGCTGAGCCAGCTTTTGTGCCTTCGACAACAGCCGAGCAGGACAATGCGCTGGTAGTGGCGGCTCGTTATGGCCAGCTCAGCCTGGTGAAAGCGTTAATGCGCCAGGGGCAAACGCCGGGTAAAGCGGCCTTTCATGCCGGCGTGGGTGCTGAGTTTCATCGTGACCCCGCCATTGCATTACAAATGCTGGAGACCTTCCGGCCATATATCAGCCGCTCTGTATTGCGGTATCGCAGTGGCGATTCGCCGGTGTTATATCAGCTGTTAAGCAACCAGTTTACCGAAACAGCGGTATTGCCTGTGGTGAAAGAGCTGCTGCAACTGGGTGTATTGCCGGATGATGGCCAGCAACGCAATGCGGTGCACCCCTCAGGTGCAACTTTTGCGTTTAAAGACACGCCGTTATTGCTGGTGCCTGAACAATCCGTGCTGGCGGCCATGTTAATTAAAGCTGGAGCAGATCCAGCCGCCAGAGCCAAAAGACAAAGAGCAGAGCGATTAGCGGCTATCCGTACCGGTATGACGCTGAAACAAGGTTTAGTGCTTGATATCCGTAAAACCGGCGTACAGGTGCAGGACAGTTCCGGCAGTCACTGGCTCAATTGGGGTGATATCAGTATTTAAACCTGTTGTAAACGAAGCACCCGACACCGGCTGTATGCGGTGCTTTTTTAAGCCCAAACAGGCAGTTGACACAATATCGGCTGCCAGACAGACTGAGCGCTATTTGGTATTTTTGTAAAAAGGACATTTCCATGTTTATGCCCGTAATTATGGCTGGTGGTTCAGGGACGCGCTTGTGGCCGCTGTCACGTGGCAACTACCCAAAACAGTTTCTGGCGCTGACCGGCAGCCATACCATGCTGCAACAAACCTTATTACGCCTGCAAGGTTTACCACAAAGTGCCCCTTTGCTTATTTGCAATGAAGAACACCGTTTTATCGCGGCAGAACAGCTACGTCAGCTTGATGTGCAACAAGGCACTATTTTATTAGAACCTGTCGGACGCAATACCGCGCCTGCTATTGCACTGGCGGCACTTAAAGCAACGCAGCAAGGTGAAGATCCGTTACTGCTGGTGCTGGCGGCCGATCATGTGATTGCCGACACTGAGGCTTTTCAGCTCGCGGTGCAACAGGCACAAAGCTTTGCCGCAACAGGGAAACTGGTCACTTTTGGCATTAAACCAACCCACGCCGAAACAGGTTACGGTTATATCCGCCGTGGTGCAGCCACCCAAAATGCCTTCCTGGTACAGTCTTTTGTCGAAAAACCTGATTTAACAACAGCGGAGCAATATCTGGCCAGCGGCGAATATTACTGGAACAGCGGCATGTTTATGTTCCGTGCATCGGTGTATTTACAGCAACTCAAACATTTCAGAGCCGATATTTATCAGGCTTGTCAGGCCGCGCTCACTGAACAAACACCGGATCTGGATTTTATCCGCATTCACAAAGACGCTTTTATTGCCTGTCCGGAAGATTCCATCGATTACGCCATCATGGAGCCACTGACGGCAAATCAGTCGGACGAAGTAATAGTGGTACCGCTTGACGCCGGTTGGAATGATGTTGGTGGTTTTGCGGCGCTGTGGCAAGTGGCAGAAAAAGACCCCGCCGGTAATGTGCTGCAGGGTGATGTGATGACCGACAGCACCCACAATTGTTTTGTACGCAGTGAAGAGCAACTCGTTGCCACTGTGGGCGTCAGTGATTTAGTGGTGATAAGCACCAAAGATGCGGTGTTGGTGGCGCACAAAGACAAAGCGCAGGATGTAAAAGCTATTGTGAATCAGCTCAAAGCCACACAAAGGCCGGAAGCCACTTTCCACCGGGAAGTATACCGGCCCTGGGGTAAATATGACTCGATTGACCACGGCAGCCGTTTTCAGGTGAAACGTATTACCGTGAAACCTGGTGCCAAGTTGTCTGTGCAGATGCACCATCACCGTGCTGAACACTGGATAGTGGTGTCAGGCACCGCCAAAGTAACTATTGATGGGGTGGATAAATTCCTGACTGAAAATCAATCGGTTTATATTCCCATTACTGCCGTGCATGCACTGGAAAACCCGGGCAAAGTGCCGCTGGAGCTGATAGAAGTGCAGTCGGGCTCTTACCTGGGTGAAGACGATATCGTCCGTTTTGAAGACCGTTACGGCAGGGCCTGAGATGTATCGCAAAATTGATTGTGTAAAAGCTTACGATATCCGCGGCAAACTCGGCGATCAGCTTGATACCGATGTAGCCTACCGTATTGGTCGGGCTTTTGGTGAATACCAACAAGCCAAAACCGTGGTGCTGGGTGGTGACGTGCGCGCCACTTCCGAGGCATTAAAACTGGCGCTGGCGGAAGGTTTGATGGACGCCGGCGTGGATGTGATTGATTTAGGCATGACCGGCACTGAAGAAGTGTATTTTGCCACTTTTCATCTGGGGGTCTGTGGTGGCATTGAAGTGACTGCCAGCCATAACCCACTGGATTACAATGGCATGAAGCTGGTGCAGCAAGGTGCCAGACCCATCAGCTCGGACAGCGGTTTATTGCAAATTAAGCAGCTTGCCGAACAAGGTGATTTTAAAACTGTCAATGAGCGCGGCAGTTACCGCAAGCAATGCACTTTAGCTGCTTTTGTTGCGCATCTGCTGACTTACATCAAAGCGGACAACTTTAAGCCGCTGAAAATTGTCGTAAATTCCGGCAACGGCGCAGCCGGTCATGTAGTGGATGCATTGGAGCTGGCGTTTTTACAACAGCAAATTCCAATCCAGTTTGTCAAAGTGCATCACGAACCTGATGCCACTTTCCCCAACGGCATTCCAAATCCTTTGTTACCGGAAAACCGCGCTGATACCGCAGCTGCAGTGCTTGCCCATCAGGCAGATTTTGGTGTGGCCTGGGACGGCGATTTTGACCGCTGTTTTTTGTTTGACGAAAAAGGCGGCTTTATTGAAGGTTATTACATCGTTGGTTTACTGGCTGAAGCCTTTTTGCAAAAGAACCCGGGAGCGCACATTATTCACGACCCGCGCCTCAGCTGGAATACCATTGATTTAGTTGAAAAAACGGGCGGTATTGCGGTGCAGTCGAAAACCGGTCACGCTTTTATTAAAGAGCGGATGCGTAAAGAAGATGCGGTGTATGGCGGCGAAATGAGTGCGCACCATTATTTCCGTGATTTTGCGTATTGTGATAGCGGCATGATCCCATGGCTGTTGGTTGCTGAGCTGTTATGTGTAAAAAACAGCAGCTTGTCGGCGATGGTGCAAGAGCGGATTGCGGCTTTCCCTTCATCGGGTGAAATTAATTTCACCATCGCGGACCCGGCAGCCAAACTGGCTGAAATTCTGGCGTTATATCAGGGCAAGGCGCTTAAGGTTGATCATACCGATGGCATCAGCCTGGAATTTGCGGACTGGCGTTTTAACTTAAGAAGCTCCAATACCGAACCTCTGGTGCGGCTTAATGTGGAAAGCAGGGGCGATATAACGCTTATGCAGGCCAAAACCGCTGAATTGTCGGCTTTATTGTAGTAAGCGGTGTTATTAAGCAGGCTGCTGCTTATCAGTGATAAGCTAGTAACTTGATGAAAATAATAAATAAAAAATCCGGCGTAGCCGGATTTTTTATTTATATAGTCTGTGCAGCAGAACTGCGCTATCGCGGGTTATGCCAGTTCAATACGCTGAATTTGTACAGCATTTGCTGTTTCCTGCTCATCATCAGCCTCAAGCAAACCCACCGGCACCTTAGGTACTTCCACTTTATCAAAAGCAGTGTCGCCTTCGGCGACTTGTACACCATGTTGTACCGCAGCAAAATCAAACAGGTTTTTATCAATCATATGTGACGGGACTATGTTCTGCATGGCCTGGAACATCGTCTCAATGCGGCCAGGGAAACGTTTATCCCAGTCTTGCAGCATTTCTTTCACCACCTGACGTTGCAGGCCATCCTGCGAGCCACAGAGGTTACAAGGAATAATTGGGAAACCTTTGGCCGCAGAGTACTTTTCAATGTCTTTTTCGCGGCAATACGCCAAAGGGCGGATCACAATATGTTCACCATTGTCACTTTGCAGTTTTGGCGGCATCGATTTCATTTTGCCACCATAAAACATGTTGAGAAACATGGTTTCAATCATGTCATCGCGGTGGTGACCCAGTGCAATTTTTGTAGCGCCCAGCTCTTTGGCAGTGCGGTATAAAATACCGCGGCGTAAGCGTGAACAGAGCGAGCAGGTGGTTTTGCCTTCCGGTATTTTTTCTTTCACAATGCTGTAGGTATCTTCGGTGACAATTTTAAAATCAACACCAATACGGCTTAAATAACCCGGTAATACATCGGCCGGAAAACCCGGTTGTTTCTGATCCAGATTGACCGCAACAATAGAAAATTCAATAGGCGCCGATTGTTGTAAATTCAGCAGAATATCCAGCAGGGTGTAGCTGTCTTTGCCGCCTGACAAACACACCATAATTTTGTCACCGTCTTCAATCATGCCAAAGTCGGCAATCGCCTGACCGACACCACGGCGCAAACGTTTATGCAGTTTATTCAGATTGTATTGGGCTTTGGCTTCGGCAGCATGTGACATAACAACACCAGATTGCGAAAAAATGGCGCACATTATAACGGATTGGCGTCCTTTGCCAATCCGTTATAGTCAGAACTGAATTTTTAAGCTGGTTTTTGATTCAGGGAGCGAGCACGTTCGCATCTGGCCGCAGTGCCAGGACGTCACAATCAAGGCGGTCTATCACATGTTCGGCGGTATTGCCAATAATGGCAGCAGACAAACCGGTACGGCCTATAGTGCCAATAACCAGCATTTCCGCATCAATACTGCTGGCCACTCTTGGGATCACATCTTCCGGCATGCCTTCCTGTACATGGGTTTGACCGGCCGGAATAGAAAATTGTGTTGCCAGCTCAGTGACAGCCTGCTGATGGTGATGTTTCATGCTGTCGTTGTATTCAGCCGGGTTAAATTCAGGTATTTCAATAGCGACATGGATGGGCGTGCCAGGGTAAGCATTCACCAGATGCACTTCACCTTGCAGCATGTTGGCTACTGCATTAGCCTGCTGAATAATACGCTTGTTCAGTTCAATATGATGAGGTTGTTCGCTGCCTGCGTTCACTGCCGCCAGAATTTTGCCATGTAAAGGCCAGGCATGTTCTTTCACTAACAACACAGGGCAAGGGCATTTACGCAAAATATGCCAGTCGGTTGGGGTGAAAATCATAGATTTCAGTACGTCGTGGTTGTGGGTGCCTTTGATCACTAAATCATAACCATGGTCAGCAACTGCTTTGACGATGGCTTCAAAAGGCCTGTTATGCCACACCACAGAGATAGCAACGGCCAAGCCTTTGGCACGGGCAGGGGCAACCAGCTCGCTGAGCCAGATTTCACGGTCAGAAATAACCGCCTGGCGCATAGATTCACGCTCTTCGCCTGACAGCATGGTGGTCATTTCGTAAGAGAAGTCGTAAATCGATAAAAATGCTGTCAGACGACAGGCGGTGTGTTCGGCGAGTTCCAGCGCGCGGGCCAGCGCCTTTTGTTCACTTTGGCTGGGGTCGAGCACCACCAGCACATCCTGATAAGTTGCCATGACAAATCTCCGTTATCTCAAACACTGTGTGCTAAGTGTAGCCAAGATAACGGTTTTACGGCTGTGAATGCTTAATCTGGATCAAAGTGCTGTTAACTGGCAATTTTTGCCATGCCGGCAACTTTGCTCAAAGCTTCAAAATTGGTGATCACAATCAGCTTACCATCCACATGAATAAGCTCATCTTTGTGAAAACGGCCAAGCAAACGGCTGATGGTTTCAACCGTCAACCCCAGGTAATTGCCAATTTCACCGCGGGTCATGGTTAAACGGAATTCTTTTTTGGAAAAACCACGGTTGCCAAAACGTTGCGCCAGATTGGTTAAAAATGCTGCCAGTTTTTCTTCGGCGGTTTTGCGGTTTAGCAACAACATCATTTGTTGGTCGCCGGAAATATCTTGACTCATCAGCCGCATCAGTTGTTGACGCAGCTTAGGCAGCTGGTCTAATAACGACTCCAGCGTGTGAAATGGAATTTCACAGACCATGGCCGTTTCCAGCGCCTGCGCATAACTTGGATGCTGCTGATTACCGATAGCATCAAAACCTATCACATCGCCTGGCAGATGGAAGCCGGTGATTTGCTCTTCACCTTGTTCACTTAAGGTATAGGTTTTAAAAGATCCGGTGCGAACTGCATAAAGCGCCTGCAAAGGTTTGCCAGCTTCAAACAGGTGATCGCCTTTATGCGACGGGCGTTTGCGCTGAATAATATCGTCGAGTTTATCGAGTTCAGCTTCGTTGAGCGAAAAGGGTAAACATAACTGGCTAAAACCACAGTCCTGGCAATTGATAGAAGATGCACTCATCACAAAGGTTTCCATTTTAATGCCAAAAAATACTTCACCAGCTTAAAAAACTAAACGATGAAGTGCAAGGTAAATTGTCTGTAAGCCATATGCTGCAAGTATCAGCGCCACGCTATAACGCACCACAGCTTTGTTTTTCCATTGTTGTAAAGTGCCGGCAGCCTGGCCTGCGAATAACAAGGCCGGTAAAGTACCAAGGCCAAAAGCCAGCATCCAGAGCGCACCTTGCAGCGCTGACCCGCTGGCGAGCGACCCCGCCAAAGCCGAATACACCAGACCACAAGGCAAATAACCCCAGCACAGACCATAACCAAAAGCTTTGGATGCTGAATTTAGTGGCAATAATCTGGCAGCCAGCGGCTGGATATGCCGCCACAGGGTTTTACCAAGAGCTTCCATGGCCGTGAGGCCTGTCCAGAGCCGGCTGATATACAGTGCCATCAAGAGCAGCATCAGGCCCGACAACAGTTGTAAAACGGGTTTGCCAATACCTGCCAGTACCATGGCCTGCAACCCTAAATAACCGGCCAGCGCGCCAAAAATGGCATAACTGGATATACGGCCGGCGCTTAACGCCAGTTGCAGTTTGAGTTTTTTCGCCGGGCTTTGATTGGGCATCATCATTTGCAAAGCACTGACAATACCACCACACATCACCAGACAATGACCGCTGCCCAAAAAACCGACCAGCAAGCCCGGCAACAAAGCCGATAGCAGCTCAACTGTTGTCATTGAGCGCTATCATCGGGTTTGTTGTCTTTGTCACTTTTGGTCTTTTGTTGTTTTTCGTCAAACAAAATACTAAAAGCTTCTTTGTCCAAATCATCAAACTGTCTGGATTTCACCGCCCAGAAAAAGATAGCGAGGCCCAAAATAACAAACAACACGGCTATCGGAATTAATACTGAGATAATGCTCATTGTTTTAATAACCTGAGTGAATTGGAAACCACCAATAAAGAACTGAACGACATGCCAATCACAGCCACATAAGGCGACACAAAACCACAGACGGCCAGCGGAATAATCACCAGATTATACCCAACAGCCCAGAGTAAATTTTGCCGCACTACTTTTTTTGCCAGTTTTGCCCCGGCAATCAGTTCAGACAATAACGATAAATCGTTGTGCAGCAGCACCACATCAGCCTGATTTTTTGACAAGTCAGTACCAGAATCCAGCGCTACTGACACATGAGCGGCGTGAAAACCCGGGCTGTCGTTAATACCGTCACCCACCATTAAAACCGTGTCACCGGCGGCAACTGCCTGCTGAATATGTTCAACTTTTTGCTCGGGCGTGCAGGATTTCCACAGTTGCTGCACACCAAGCTGCCGG
>JAYRUI010000043.1:0-12058 GCA_041919175.1 Rheinheimera sp.
ACGCCCTTGTCGCTGCTGGCCAGAGCGTTGCCGGCAATGTCGATATGAGCCCATGGAGTTTCGCCAACAAACTGCTGCAGGAACCAGGCTGCGGTAGATGCACCTGTGGTTTTGCCGGTGTTGCGTAAGTCGGCCACATCACTTTTCATTTCGCTGGCAAACTGTGGGCCCAGCGGCAAACGCCACAGCGGTTCGTTTACTTTGGCGCCAGCGGCTGTCAATTGTTGCACCAGCTGTTCGTCTTCCGAAAACAGCCCGGCATAATAACTGCCCAGCGCACCCACTTTGGAGCCGGTGAGCGTGGCTATATCCACCATAGCGCGTGGTTTAAACTGCTGATTGGCATACCAGAGTGCGTCAGCCATCACTAACCGGCCTTCGGCGTCTGTGCTGGTAATTTGTACTGTTAAACCAGCACCGGTTTTAATAATGTCGCCAGGCAACATGGCTTTATCGGAAATCATATTTTCGGCCATCGCCATCAGGGCCACCACGTTTACCGGCGCTTTTTGCAATGCCAGTGTTTTAATGGTGCCAAGGGCGGCGGCAGCACCAGCCATATCGCTGGTCATCCGCACTATAGATTCGCCATCGGTTTTTAAATGATAACCGCCGGTGTCAAAAGTAATGCCTTTGCCGATAATAGCAAGCGGCGCTTTATTGCTGTTTTGCCACTGTGCAATCACCAGTCTTGGCGGTCTGTTGCTGCCTTTACCGACCGCGTACAGCGCGCCCAAACCGGCTTTTTGTAAGTCTTTTTCATCCAGCACCTGCACTTTTACGCCCAGCTTTTTTAACGCCAATGCTTCATCGGCAAAAGTCTGGGGGGTTAAAGCTTCGGCTGGTTCATTGGTTAAGTCCCGCGCCAGAAACACACCGCTATTGAGCGCTTGCGCTTTCTCCAGTGCCTGTTGGCTAGGTGCCGGATGATCCACTTTTAACTGGATCTTTGCCGGCAGCTTTGGTTCGCTTTTACTTTTATATTTGCTAAAACGATAAGAACGCAGTTCGACACCTTGTGCAAAAGCCGCAACTTTAGCAGCATCGGCGCTATGTTGTGTCAGGGCGCTGGTGTCGATGCTCAGATCTGTGCTGCTGGTTTTTTCCAGCATGGCTGTTGCGTCAGCACCCAAAGCAACAATGTCGCTGTGGCTGAGTTTATGGCTGTCGCCAATGCCTAACAACAATAACCGGGTCCCAGGCGCGCTGGCTAAACGCAGTTCCAGCTGACTGCCTTTTTTACCATTAAATTTCTCGCTTTCCAGCCAGGCTTTGGCTGCAGGTTCTTGTAATTGTGCATGTTCGTTTTGCTGCAGGCTTTGTTCAGACACCAGCAACAGCGTTGTTTGTGCCTGCGCTGTGGTTTTGTCGGTGAGTGTAAATTGCAAAGCCGACCATGCTGAACCTGATAAAAAAGCGCAGCCAAGCGCCAGCGCCGAAAGCGGAAAACGAATATTTTTCATAGGGTTTGCCTGTTTGTTATTGCAGAAGTAGGCGCTAATATTGCGGATTTTCAGCAGATTTACCGCTGGTTTTCGGCAAATTGCAGCTGCAAAGCGATGTGTAAAGCGAAGAGCAAAACTATGCACAAAATCATGCGGTCAGCCGTGCTGCCTTTTACCAAACCCAGCCGGCAGCTTCGGCTAATAAAGACTGTAACCTGTCTTGCAGTTCAAATAATTCAGGTTCCAGCTGCTCTATGGTTTTGCCGTGTTTTAATTCGGTTTCAATCAGTTCTGTCAGCTGCTTAATATAAGGCACGCCGGTGTAGCAGCTGGCACCGTGCAGTTTATGCACCAGTTGAATTAAAGGTTCCACCTGTTTACTACGCATCAGACTTTCCATTTCGGTCAGGGTGGCAGGCAGACTGTTCAGCAGAATCTGTAACAGCTCTTTGGCTAAATCCACTTTACCCGCAGCGCAGCGTAGCGCCAGTTCCCAGTCCAGATGCCGGCTTTGTGGCAATTCCTGTTTCAGCAGTTGTTGATCGCGCTCCGGCGTGGCGCTGATATTGGCGCAGCATTCTTTTAAAGCAAAATGCAGCATTTGTTCGTCCAGCGGTTTGCTTAAAAACTCACTAAAACCAAGCAGCATCAGCCTTTCACGTTCACCATCCAGCGTATGGGCTGTCACGGCAATAATAGGGGTGGCTTCGTTAATTGAGCTTTGCTGAATACGTTGGCAAGCGGTAATGCCATCCATCACCGGCATATTGATATCCATAAAAATCACATCGTAATGAAACTGTGAGGCTTTTTGCAGCGCTTCAGCGCCATTGGTGGCGGAATCTATGCTTTCCACCAGCTCGCTGAGCAAAGTGTTAATCAGTTTCAGGTTAGCTTCGTTGTCGTCGACCGTCAGCACCCGCAATTTACTTTTCGGTGGTGCCGGTACTTTGTTTGGTAATTCATGCAGCTGCTGATAAGGCCGCGCCAGCGCAGCCGCCAGTTTGCGCTGATGGGCTGGTTTGGATAAACAGGTCTGCGCACCAGTTTGCAACAACGCCTCGCGCAAGTTGGGGGATAAGGTGTTGACCAGTAAATAAATATGCTGGCAAGAATGGTTCAGCTGGCGGATAAGCTCCACTATTTGATTGACCTGATCCAGCGAGACGGCACGGCCGATAATGGCAATGTCGTAATGTGGCTGGCTGGCAAGCGCCTGCTGAATTTGGCTGGCCGTGGCACATGCCGACACCTGCATACCCCAGCTGTTGAGTAATGACAAAGTCGCTTCACGCGAAAACTGTTGCGGTTCGATATAAAGCACTGTTTTGTCATGCAGCAGTTTTACCGGTAAGGCTTCTGAAACCGGCAACGGGTGGCGGCGGCACGACACGGTAAACCAGAAGGTCGAGCCTTGTTCCGGCTGGCTGTCAAAACCTATGCTACCGCCCATGGCCTCTACCAGCCTTTGTGAAATAAACAAGCCTAAACCTGTGCCGCCATAACGCCGGCCTATGCTGCCATCGGCCTGGGAAAAACCATAAAACAGTTGTTCCTGCTGCGCTTGCGGAATACCAATGCCGGTGTCCTGCACCGAAAAATGCAGCAGGGTTTTGTCGTCGTTATATTCGCTGCCACTGACCCGGATCACGATGCTGCCATGTTCGGTAAATTTCACCGCGTTACCGGCAATATTCATTAGTACCTGATTAATCCGCAGCGGGTCGCCGATAATGTCGTCCGGGCAATCCGGATCGATAAGTAATGCCAGCTCCAGTTGCTTTTCAAAAGCATTGGCGGCCAAAAGCTCAATCGAGTCATTCACCATGTCCCGTAGCGAAAAGGGCTCGGGGTTTATCGGCATGCGGCCTTCTTCCAGCTTGGCGTAATCCAATACGTCATTCACTAAGGTCAGCAGACTATTGGCGGATTTTTGAATGGTATTCAGGTAATCCTGCTGATGGTGTGACAACTGGGTTTTTAATAACTGACGGGTAAAACCAATGACACCGTTGAGTGGCGTGCGCAGCTCGTGGCTCATTTTGGCGAGGAATTCAGATTTGAGTTTGTTGTCTTCCTGCGCTTTACGTCTGGCCAGGTCCAGCGCCACGTTCTGCATTTCCAGCTGTTCCATCGTATGGGTTAAGTCGCTGGTCGACTGCTCTATGGTGTGCTGCATTTCGTCCTGCAGCTCTTTCAGCTGATAGGCCAGCTGATTAATGCCCAGACGCATCTGGTCCAGCTCACCAAAATAGGGCTGCTCCAGTTTGCTGGCATAACGGCCTTCGGCCAGTTTTTCGGTCAGGCTAATCAGTTGCTGCATTGGCGTGGTCAGGCGGCCAATCAGTTTTAAACTCAGTACCAGACCCACCAGCATGCCAAGCAGAATAATCAGCAGCGACATCAATAACGAACTTTGTTGGGCCAGTAAAACTTTATCTTTTTGAATTTCTACCAGCACCAGGGCCAGTTTGCCTTGTGTATTTAACAGTTGTTCTATTAACAGTGCGTTGTCGTCGGTGCTCAGCGCCAACTCTTCAATGGCGCTGCCTTCAAGCACCACAGGCACCAGAATCACCAACCTGGCGCCTTCATCCAGAATTTCACTGTGCTCCGGCCAGGGTTGTTTGGCGATATCCATCAGGCGGGCAAAATCTTTGTGATAATTGGAGGTGGCGAGCATGCTGCGTTGGTGGTCAAAAATGGCGATGCTTTTTACCAGTGGTGAGTTTTTGCGATGACTAACGTTCAGCAGTCGTTGCAGCTGGGCTTTGTTGCGGCTCAGAATGCCTTGTTCACTGGCAATCGCCAGAGGCTCGGCGATATTACTGGCTTGCTCTTCCAGATAATGTTGTAAATCCTGATAACGGGCGAAACTGAAATAACCACCAAGCCCAAGGCTTATCAATAAAGTGGGAACTAAAGTGATCAGCAAAATCCAATCGCGTAAACCAATCTTCGTCATCTTCAGCGCTGCTTGCTACAATGGTCCTTCGAATAGCCATCATGACACATGCCTGTTAAAAAACCTACCCAAGCCCGGTGGCAAAAGGCAGGGAATCAAGGCAGATAAAGGCCAATATTTTTTATGGTAACTATTTATAAATCAAAAGCTAAAGTGCAAAAGGGCCCACAGCATCTTGACCTGACGATAGAGCGCTGGGACATGGATGCACAAAGTATTGCGTTTTCTGACGGAAAAATTTGTTTTGTCGAAGGGGCTTTGCCGGGGGAAACCGTCAAAGTGAAAATCACCGAGCAAAAGCCGCAGTACCTCAAAGCGCAAGTGCAAAAAGTATTAAAAGCATCTGAACACCGAATTGCACCTTTATGTCGCTTTGCTGGTGAATGTGGTGGTTGCCAGTTGCACCATGTCAGTGCAGAGCAAAGCCGCGTTTTTAAGCAGCAAGCCATGGATCAACAATTAAAACATCAGTTAAAACTGGACGTTTTGCCATGGCAGCCGCTGTTGCATGGTGATGCAACTGGTTACAGACGCAAAGCCCGTATTGGCGTTTGGTTTGAGAAAAAAACCAATACTTTTTTGGTGGGGTTTCGCCGCAAAGGCGGTAAAGAAATTACCGCGGTGTCCAACTGCATGGTATTAAGTCCGGTGATTGCGCCAGTGCTGGAAGTATTAAGCAGTACCTTGCCAAAACTTCAGGCCGGTATGTATATCACCCACGTGGAAGTGCTGGACGCGGCCGGCAAGGCTTTTGTGGTGGTGCGCCATATCAAAGCGCTGCCACCAGCCGATAAAAAGATGTTGCAACAAGCCTGGCCTGAAGCTTGCTGGATAGGTGAAGCCGAGCCTGATGAATTTCAATTTTGGGGTGAGCCGCAACAGGCGCAGTATCAGCTGAACCAGGGTTTAACCCTCAATTTTGCGCCCACTGATTTTATTCAGGTGAATGCAGAGGTGAATCAGCAGATGGTCACGCAGGCGCTTGAGTGGCTGAATGTGCAGGCAACAGATAAAGTGCTGGATTTATATTGTGGTATAGGTAATTTCAGTTTGGCATTAGCAAAGCAAGCGGCACAAGTGGTAGGCTTGGAAGGTGTTGCTGCAATGGTTACAACTGCCAGCAACAACGCCAGACTGAACCAATTGGACAATGTGGAGTTTGCGCAGGCCGACTTGCATTTAGCCTGGCCAAAAGCAGCCTGGAATCAGCCGCAATATCAAAAAGTGTTGCTGGATCCGGCCAGGGCAGGCGCTCAGGGTGCCATTGATGAAGTGGCAAGATTAAAACCGGCAGCAGTGCTTTATGTGTCCTGTAATCCGGTCACTTTTGCCAGAGATGCCAAAGTGTTACTTGGCAAAGGATACAGTTTAAGCAAAATTGGTCTGATGGATATGTTTCCTTATACCAGCCATCTGGAGTTGATGGCGTTATTTTCGCATACGAGGCAGTAAGTTATGGTCACTATCCGGCATTCCCACAGCACCGAATACAACCCGGGCGAAACCACCGCCTGGCTCAGTTCGCTTGGTTTGCCGGAAAGTAAAATCAGTTGTTTGCTGGAAGCCGAACACTGGCTGCAACAACATGAGTTAACCGAAGCCACTTGCCCGCAAGTACGGACCGGCTGGGAAATGGTGGAAATTCTGGCCGATTTGCGTATGGATAAAGATGCGCTGACGTCGGCTTTGTTATTTCCGCTGATTGAAGCTGGTGTGTTGAGCTGTGAAGATTTAGACAATTTGTTTCCACCAGCCGTAATGACGATGCTGGCGGCGGTCAAACAAATGGAAGCTATCCGTACTATTCCGGTAGGGCCTAGCCAGACACCCAACGCCCAGCAAGCCGACAACCTGCGTAAAATGCTGCTGACCATGGTGGAAGATGTGCGCGCTGTGGTGATTAAACTGGCGGCACAAATCTGTTATCTGCGTGATGTGAAAAACGCCGATGAAGAAACCCGGGTACTGGCCGCCAAACAAACCAATGCCATTTTTGGGCCGCTGGCCAACCGGCTCGGTATCGGCCAGCTGAAATGGGAGCTGGAAGATTTAGCCTTTCGTTATCTGCATCCACAAACCTACAAACAAATTGCCAGTTTGCTGGAAGAAAAACGCCTTGGGCGCGAGCACTATATGCAGGAATTTGTTGACGCTGTACGTCAGCGCATGAAAGACGAAAACCTGAATGTGGAAGTGTACGGCAGGCCCAAACATATTTTCAGTATCTGGAAAAAGATGCAGAAAAAACATCTGGCATTTGATCAGCTGTATGACATCAGGGCCGTGCGTATTGTCACCGAAAAAGTGCAGGATTGTTATGCCGTACTGGGCATAGTGCACACCTCCTGGCAGCACTTACCCAAAGAGTTTGACGATTATATTGCTACGCCCAAACAAAACGGGTACCAGTCCATTCATACCGTGGTGCTGGGGCCGCAGGGTCGGCCTATTGAAATTCAAATCCGAACCCGCCAGATGCATGATGATGCTGAGCTGGGCGTAGCGGCGCACTGGCGTTATAAAGAAGGTGGCCCGGCAGGACGCGAAGGCGCGCTGGATGAAAAAATTGGCTGGCTGCGTAAAATTCTGGCCTGGCAGGAAGAAGTGGTGGATTCGTCACTGGCCGAAGAGCTGCGTAATCAGGTTACTGAAGACCGGGTTTATGTGTTTACGCCCAAAGGTGACATCGTTGACTTACCGCTTGGCTCCACGCCGCTCGATTTTGCCTATTACGTGCATTCGAACGTAGGCCATCGTTGTATCGGCGCGAAAATTTCCGGCCGTATTGTGCCTTTTACCTATCAGCTGAAAACTGGCGATCAGGTGGAAATATTAACCGGCCGTGAGCCGAACCCAAGCCGCGACTGGTTAAACCCGCATTTGGGTTATTTAAAATCCAGTCGCGCCCGCTCTAAAGTGCAATATTGGTTCCGATTGCAGGACAGGGATAAAAACTACGCCGCCGGCAAAGAGTTGCTGGATACCGAATTATCCAGGCTCAACCTGAAAATGGATCAGCCTGTGAAAGTCATCCAGCACTTTAACGTGAATTCGTTGGAAGAGCTGCTGGTGGGCATTGGTGGCGGCGAAATTAAAGTCACTCAGGTGGTGCATTATATTCAGGGCCAATATGCCAAGGCTGATCCACCAGATATTGACCCGAGATTAAAAACCAAACCTATGGCCACTACACCGGCGAAAAGCCATGTGGTGGTGCAGGGGGTGGGTAATCTGATGACGCACATGGCCGGTTGTTGTCAGCCGCTGCCTGGCGACGCCATTGTTGGTTATATCACCCAGGGCCGTGGTATTGCCGTGCACCGTGACGATTGTGAGCAGTTTAAAACACTTTTGGAGCAACATCCGGAGCGGGTGGTGGAAGCCACCTGGGGCGATCAATATGCGTCAGGTTATGAAGTGACGATTCGTATTGTTGCGCATGACCGTAATGGTTTACTGCGCGATATCACCAGTATTCTGGCCAATGAAAAAGCCAATGTGCTCAGAATGAGCAGTAACTCAGATGTGGCGCGGCAAACCGCCATTATTAATATGACGCTTGAGCTGTATAACCTGGATTCACTGAATAAATTACTGACCAAAGTCAGCCTGATTGATGATGTGATTGAAGCCAAAAGGTCACAATAAGCCAAAGATTTTTATATCACGAACCTTATTAAGCAGGCCCGCCCGGTGGCGGGCCTGCTTATTTCCGGAATATCTGCATGAGCAAAAATATCAATGACTTACTGGCTATTATGGCCAGATTACGCCACCCGGAGCTGGGGTGCGCTTGGGATAAAAACCAAAATTTTCAAAGTATTAAACCCTATACCATCGAAGAAGCCTACGAAGTGGCCGATGCGATAGAGCGGGGCGACTTTGATGATTTAAAAGACGAATTGGGCGATTTGTTGTTTCAGGTGGTGTTTTACAGCCAGATGGCCAGTGAACAAGGCCTGTTTCAGTTTAATGATTGTGTTGCTGCGATATGCGACAAACTAACCCGCCGCCATCCGCATATTTTTGCGACTGAGCATGTTGCCGGTGAACAAGCAGATAACCAAGCGACGCCTTCAGGCATGGACGCTAGTGCGGCTTTGCAAAACTGGGAAAGCCTGAAAAGCAACGAACGTAAAAAAGCCGGCCTCAACAGCATTCTCGACAATGTGCCCAGCAATATGCCGGCCTTAAGCCGGGCTTATAAATTGCAAAAACGTTGCGCCAGTGTGGGTTTTGACTGGCCGTCGGTGGACGGCTGCTGGGACAAAGTCAAAGAAGAAATTCTGGAAGTGGAGCAAACGGCTCCCGGCAGTGCAGAGCTTGCTGACGAGCTGGGTGATTTAATGTTTGCGCTGGTGAATGTGGTGCGAAAACACGGGCTGGAGCCGGAGGCTGTACTGCGTCAGGCGAACGCTAAGTTTGAAAAACGTTTTCGTGCTGTCGAGAGCACACTGGCCGATAGCACAACTCCGGTGGGCCAGGCGAGTCTGGAGCAAATGGAAGCAGTGTGGCAACAAGTGAAAAAAGCAACCTGACCTGAACGCAGTTTTTATCCGGTATTGCCATAAAAGCCCTGCACCTGAGCAGATGACAGTTTAATGTCAGCTATCCGGGGACAGGGCTTTTTGTTGTCAAAATTTATGCTAATGTCAGCTTCAACTTAACACGACAAGGAGTGACGTTGATGAAGTTGCATAATCTGCTGTTGGGGCTTTCGGCAACACTGCTGCTGGCCTGTAATAACGACGATAAAGAAAGCCCGCCACCTGTTTTACCTGAAGCCGAAAAAGTCACCATCAGTTATACAGCACACGGTGTGCCGCATATCCAGGCCGGTAGTTACCATGCTTTGGGTTATGGTGTGGGTTATGCGCAGGCCAGCGAAAACCTCTGTACCCTGGCCGAACAATTATTAAAACTCAAAGGCGAAAAATCCCGTTATTTTGGCGCTGGTGCCGGTCAGAAAAACCTGTTGTCAGATCTTGCTTACCGCGCTTTGGATTATAGGGCTCAGGCACGGCAGCTTTACCATAGCGTACAGGCGGACGCCAGGCATCTGATGCAGGGTTATGCCGAAGGTTTTAATCATCAGCTTAGTCTGTTTAACGGCAGTAACAACTACCCAACGCCTTGCCGTGGTGCGAGCTGGGTGACGCCTATTTTGCCGGAAGATTTGCTGGCTTATTATCTGGATTTAGCCAGTTTGGCCAGTACCCGCAACTTTTTAGCTGCGATGGCGGTGGCAGTGCCACCTAGTCAGAGTGCCGCAGTGTCCCCGGCAATAGCCGCCTCCCAGGTGCATGCCACTGTTGAAGGTATTGGCAGCAACGGTTGGGCGCTTGGTAAAGACAAAACCAAAGGTGCACAAAGTGCTTTACTGGCCAACCCTCATTTCCCGTGGGATGGCGAGCTCAGGTTTTTTGAGCAGCATTTGACAATACCGGGTGAGCTGGACGTGACAGGCGTCAGCATGATTGGCATGCCGGCTGTGTTGATAGGTTTTAACCAGCATCTGGGTTGGACTCATACGGTTTCGCAGTCCAAACGTTTTACGCTGTATCAGCTCAGTCTCGAAGAAGGTAATCCGCTGAGTTACCGCTATGGCACAGGTTTTCGTAATTTAACGGCGAAAAAGGTGAAAACCATCGAAACCACCTTATACCGCAGCCATTATGGCCCTATGCTGGATTTAACCGCGTTGTCACCTGCGCTTGGCTGGAATCAAAAAACCGCCATCACCATGCGCGATGCCAACGCCGGCAACAGCCGGATGTTGCAGCACTGGCTGGCGATGGGTAAAGCCCGCACTTCCACCGAATTTTTTAATACCTTTAGCGAACATAACGGCATTCCCTGGGTGAATACTTTAATGGCGGATGGCAGTGGCACTGCGGCTTATCTGGACGGCAGTCAGGTGCCACAGTTAAGCGCGGCTGCGGAGTCTTATTGGGCCAATGCCAGCAAAAGCCCGCAGCTGGCGCCTATCTGGCAGGACGGTGCCGGTAACATTCTGCTGCCAGGTTCAGATCCGGCTTTTGAATGGTTAAGCAGCGCCGATGCAGGAGCGCCGGGTTTAATGCCTTTTAGCAAAGCGCCAAAGCTGGAACGCAGTGATTATGTGTTTAATGCCAACAGCAGCCATTGGCTCAGTAACCTCAGTGCGCCGCTGGAGGGTTTTAGCCTGGTGTATGGCCCGGAGCGCACCGAGCGTAGTCCACGCACCCGCTATAACGCTCAGTTGATTGCTGGTTTGGGGCCGGTACAGCTGGCAGGAGCCGATGGTAAATTTAATTTTGCTGAGCTCAAATCGGTGTTTAGCCACAATGGTTCCTTGTTTGGGACTGAACTCAAAACAGCATTGTCGCAACGTTGCGCCATGTTCCCGCAATTGCAGTTGGCAACTGGTCCGATGGATTTAACCCAGGCTTGTCAGGTGCTCTCCAGTTGGGATGGCCGTTATCAGCTTGATAGCCGTGGTGCCCATCTGATGCGGGAGTTTTTAATGGCTTACCGTATCGCCGGTGAACGAAATCTGGATAAATCTTTGTATCAACAGCCTTTTGATGCAGGTAACGCCGCTTTAACTCCTTCTGGACTGGCGCCTTATAACGCTGCTGCACCAGAGCAGGACAAAGTGCTGCTGGCGCTTGCTGCTGCTGTGCAACGTTTAACACAAGCAGGTATTGCGTTAGACGCGCCGCTTGGCTCCATTCAATTTGTGCAAAAAGCCGCAGGCCAGGCCAGTTTGCCAATCGCAGGCGGTTATTCCTATGAAGGCCTGTTTAATATGAGTGAAAGGGCGATACCGTCCCGCAGCACCGCCGACTTAGCCAATGTGGTTGCAGGTACTGGTCGCGCCGATTCGATGTTGTCGGCTGTTACTGTGGATGGCAAAACCGAACAGGCTTACCGAGTGAACTACGGCAGTAGTTTTGTGATGGCGCTGCAGTTTACGCCACAAGGACCACAAGCCGATATGATGCTGGCCTATAGCCAATCGCATGACCCGGCTTCGCCATTTTTTGCCGATCAAACCCGGCTTTTTAGCCAGAGCCAGTGGCGGCCTATGTTGTTTAAAGCCGATGAGGTAAAAAACGCCACTGTAAAAACTGTGACATTAACGCTGGAACCTTAAGGCAAACCATAAAGCGAATACATTAAGCCAAAATCCAGGCAATCAGGGTGTGGTGGCGTTGCTGCCACATCCTTTTTTGTTGCGCTTTTTACCGCAGATTTTCAGCTGGGTTGACCGTAGTTTTGCCAAAGCGACATTAAGCCAAGCTTTCGATTGAGCCTGCCTCTGCTCTTTGCTATACTTTCCGCCCGTCCTGATACCAATTCTGAACTTCCTACCGCCCACCCTGTGTTAGCAGGGAAAAGCTATTGATTTCAGATTGGTGTGATATCCAAAATTCAACGTGCCTCAGGGGTCTCATGACTACAAGATACATCTTCGTGACGGGTGGGGTTGTCTCATCTTTAGGTAAAGGTATTGCCGCTGCTTCATTAGCTGCAATTTTAGAAGCGCGTGGCCTGAAGGTAACAATCCTGAAACTGGATCCTTATATCAACGTGGATCCGGGTACCATGAGCCCAATTCAGCACGGTGAAGTATTTGTCACCGAAGACGGCGCTGAAACCGATC
>JAYRUI010000044.1:0-11786 GCA_041919175.1 Rheinheimera sp.
CCAGTCCGCCCCAGGCTGAATAATTTTCTGAAGCATAACCACAAGTGGTGATCACAGAAACCACATTAAAAAAGCTGTGTGTCAGGCCGTCCAGCCAGGGTCTGGCATTGTGTTCATGCTGATACCAGGTCAGCAATAACACACAAAAAGCAGTGATGGCTAAAAACGCGCGCACCTGAGGGTCTTTCAGTAAAATCCACTTATGGCCCCGCATGGTACCTACCAACAGCACCAGCGGTAACGCCGACAACAGCATAAATACGCCGGAGATCCAGAGCAGATGCGGTTTGTCATTAAAGTGGCCAAAAGAAGCGTCATAGTTGGCAAAACCGCCGGTGGCAACTGTGGTCATGCCGTGGGTAATGGCGTCAAAGCCATTCATACCACCGATATAAAACAACAACATACAGCTGGCGCTTAAAATCAGGTAGACCACACCGATATACATCGACAAGCTGGAGCTTCGGGGCAGGATTTTTTCAGAAATATCAGAGTTTTCGGTTTTAAATAACTTCATACCACCGATTTTTAATGCCGGCAAAATGGCAATGGCCATCACGATAATACCAACGCCGCCTATCCACTGCAGAATTGCCCGCCAGAACAACAATCCTCTTGGCATCTGATCAAGGCCGGTCAGCACTGTGGCGCCTGTGGTGGTAATGGCAGACACAGTTTCAAAAGCAGCATCAACATAACTGACGTTGGGCAACACCAGCACAAAAGGCAAAGTGGAAAATAAACAAATGGAGAGCCAGCAGAACGTGGTCAGTAAAAACAGATGGCGTTTCACCAAAGCAAAATCATGGCGACCTTTATACACCAGAAAATAACCGCTGCTGGCGGTGATAAAAGCCGAAATCAGATAACTCCAGAAACTTTTTTCATCGTAATACACAGCAACAGCTGTGGTGATCAACATGGCACCTGCCAGCATCACCAGCAAATAACCTATCACCCGATAAAACAAAAACCGACTTGTGGCTGAACGCACTGCTTATCTCTCAAATCAGCGGCAGGACTGCCGGGATCTTCGGGCAAAACGCTGTTGCCCAAGCTTAAAAATCTGGTTGCAGTGTAGCGACTTATCATCAATTTAGAAAGCTGGCTCAGCCGCCCTGCACCCACACCACCATGTTATTTGCATTTTGTTTACATCTTGCTACACCTAAAGCTGTATTAAGCGCCAAGGATGCCGCATGTCACTCGCGATAGTTTACAGCAGAGCCCGTTTAGCCCTCGAAGCCCCCCAGGTTTGTGTTGAAGTGCATTTAAGCCAGGGTTTACCCGGGTTTTTGTTGGTTGGTTTACCCGAAACTTCCGTCAAAGAAGCGCGCGACAGAGTGCGCAGCGCTTTACTGAACAGTGGTTTTGAATTTCCGGACCGCAAAATTACCGTCAATTTAGCACCGGCAGATTTGCCCAAAGAAGGTGGCCGCTTTGATTTACCTATTGCCATCGGCATTCTGGTGGCCAGTGGTCAGCTGCCGGCTGACAGCATTGTTGGTTTTGAATTTTATGGTGAACTGGCTTTATCCGGCGACATCCGTGCCATAGTCGGCGAAATACCGCTGGCGATGGCTTGCCAGCAGGCCAACCGCGCAGCTGTGCTGCCCATGCAAAACGCCAGTCAGGCCCAGCAAGTACCTGGTGCCAATATTCACGGCGCCAGCCATATTTTGCAGGTGCACAGCTTTTTATTAGGCCAACAGCCCTTGCCCGCAATTCCGGCTTTACCGGAGCCTGCGCTGCAAGACCAGCAACTGTGCTGCTCTGAAGTGAAAGGCCAGCACAGTGCCAAAAGGGCGTTGGAACTGGCTGCCGCCGGGCAACACAATATTTTGATGTTTGGCCCGCCGGGAACCGGCAAGTCGATGTTAGCGCAACGTTTACCCGGTTTATTACCTCCGCTTGGCAAAGACGAAGCACTGCAAATTGCCGCTGTCTATTCCATTCTGGCAAGGCCACGGGCTTTGCAGCACTGGCATCAGCCGCCTTTTCGTCAGCCACATCACACCAGCTCAGCCATAGCGTTGGTTGGCGGTGGTTCAGTGCCCAAACCTGGTGAAATTTCTCTGGCACATCAAGGGGTATTGTTTCTGGATGAATTACCACAATACGAACGTAAAGTGCTGGATGTGCTGCGTGAACCACTGGAAAACGGCTTTGTGCATATAGCGCGGGCTGGCCATCAGGCGCAGTTTCCGGCCTTGTTTCAGCTGGTGGCTGCGCTCAACCCAAGCCCTACCGGCCATCATCAGGATGGCCGCGCCAGCCGCGAGCAAATTTTGCGTTATTTAAGCCGCATCTCAGGCCCTTTACTTGACCGTATCGACTTACAGATTGAAGTGCCGTTATTGCCCAAAGGCGTGTTGAGCCAGCAGCAACAACAGGATGAAACATCTGCCACTATTGCCGCCAGAGTGGCAGCTGCCCGTAACCTGCAACTGCAAAGGCAAGGCAAAGCCAATGCCCGGATGTCACCCGGTGAAGTCACCCAGCATTGCCGTTTAAGCCAGCAAGATGCTGACTTTTTTGAACATTGCCTGCTGCAACTGAAATTGTCGGCACGCAGTTATCATAAGTTGCTGAAAGTGGCGCGTACTATTGCTGATTTACAACAACAAACCCAGATAGAGCGGCCACAGTTGCTGGAAGCGTTAAGTTACCGCGCTTTTGACCGGCTGCTGCAATATTTACAGCAATAACAAAGCTTATCCACCCGTACCAGTCTCCGCTACAGCGGGCACCTGGCATGGCGGTAAATACACCGGCTATAGCCATAATACTGTCAGCCAACCGTCACAAATTTTCATCCTTTTATCAAGCTGATAGCAGCACAACTGCATACTTGTCTTTATACTCAGGCAAGCTCAAACCGGATGCTCTGTTATGCCAAATGTTGAACTACGTCAGTTACTTCGCTACAACCTGTACTATTGGCTGGCGTTGGTCACCTTCGATGGTCTCAGCGGTTTGCTGATGCTGCTGGCCAATGAAGAATACGAGTTTCACCCGCCTTATGTCATTGCCAGGCTGTTATTGCTGGTGCTGGAAATTGCCATTTCCCAACGTTTTATTCACTGGTCTTTTTCCCGCCAGTTGCCACAATTTAAGGTGGTGCTGGCCGCTGTTGTGATGCTGTGCCTCTATACCCCGCTGAGTAACCTGAGCTGGATGCTGCTGATGGATGAGGAGAAATTTAAAGCCATTATGCTGCTCAATCAGCTGGATACCACCAGTTTGCCGTTGTTTATCTGGGCCATGTGTTATCTGACCTTCTGGCGTTATCAGCAGCAACAGCAACAACTACGTGCATCAGCGCAACTACATCAGAGTATTCAGCAACTGGAATTACAGGCGCTGCAGCATCAGCTCAATCCACATTTTACTTTTAATGCGCTTAATTCAGTCTGTGCTTTGCTGGAGGCCGAACGTTATGAAGATGCCGAGATTATGTCGGAACAACTGGCCACTTTTTTACGTTATTCGTTAAGTAAATCACCCCAAAGTTTGGTGCAGCTGGCCGATGAACTGGCGGCTATTGAAGCTTATCTAACGTTACAAAAAACCCGTTTCGGCGACAAGCTTAAAGTCATCTGGGACGTGGACGACAGCCTGAAAGACCAGCGAATTCCGGCTTTGTTATTACAACCACTGGTGGAAAATGCGGTGAAGTATGCGGTGGCCGGCCGCGCTCAGGGCGCCACTATCCGCATTCAGGGTTCTCATCAAAACGAACAACTGCTGCTGGCAGTGACAGACGATGGCCCGGGTTCAGCGCTGGTGCATGATCAGGAGTACAGCTCAGGTGTTGGCCTCAGCAATATCAAAAACCGGCTGCAACAACATTTTGGCGACAAAGCCAGCCTGATAGTGCAGGCCTTGCCGACAGGTTTTCAGGTGAATATCTGCATTCCATGGCAGGGGTAAGATATGACAAAAAGTTTATGGTCCACGCAACCACAACCACGATTCTGGTATTTTCATTTGCTGTACTGGCTCTTGTATTTGCTGCTGAAATTTACCCATATCGCAGTGCTGGTGCCAAGGCAGGGCGATCAGGCCTGGCCTTTTCTGCTGAGTTACAGCACTGTCACCCTTATTGCTTTGTTGGTGACGGGTTTGCTGGGTCAGCATTACCTGATGAGCAGTTACAGCCTGGCACAACAACTGAAACGCCTGCTGTACTGGTTAATACCGCTGTTTTTCGCACTGTTACTGTTACGCCAGCGTCTGCTTGAATTGAATACCATCGACAACAGCAAAGTGATGTCCTGGCCGGACATACTGGTTGGCACCTCACAACTGGTGTTTTTACCTCTGGCAGGCTGGGTGGCGGTTTATATGCTGATCAAAGCCAATCAGCTGTATCAGCGCGAGTTTATTGCCCAGCAGGCGCTGCTCAATCAGGCCAGATCAGCCCGGTTAAAAGTGCTACGTTATCAGCTCAATCCGCATTTTATGTTTAACACCTTAAATGCACTGAATTCACTGATTGTCAGCCGGCAAGGGTTACAAGCCGAAGAACTGATTCAGCATTTGTCGGTTTTTTTGCGCCACTCACTGAAAAACAAAGATGACACTCAGGTGCCGCTGCCGCAGGAGCTGGCCGCGCTACAAGCCTATCTGGCCATCCAGCAACTGCGCTTTGGCGAAAGACTGGTGCTGAACTGGCAAGTAGACACTTTACCCAAATTACAAATTCCGCCGCTGCTGCTACAACCACTGGCGGAAAATGCGGTGTTATTTACCGTTGCCGAATATGCCGGCCAGGTGCAACTGGATATCCGGTTGGAAACAAAAGGCAACGAACTGAGGGTCACCTTGTGCCGGATGCCGCTCAGCTCTGAGCAGCACAACAACGACCTGGTCTGGCCTGCCAGCCTCAGCCAATTGGCAGAGCGGCTTGATTTAATGTTTGGCAACAAAGCCCGGCTACAATTGCGTCTGGCGGATGGTGCTTTTTACAGTGAACTCTGTTTACCTCTGGAGTCTTTATATGTCGGGAATTAATCTGGTCATTGCAGACGACGAGCCACTGGCTATCAGCAATCTGAAGGCCAAACTGGCCAGCTACCCTCATCTGAATATTGTTGCCTGTTTTGACAACGGCGACGACACGCTCAATTACCTGCAACAACACCAGCATGAAGTGGATTTAGTGTTTCTGGACATCCAAATGCCGGGGTTAAAAGGCATAGATATTCTGAAAAAGCTCAACAAAGAATCGGCCATGGCGGCACCTTTGCTGATATTAGTTACAGCGTACGAACAATATGCGTTTTCTGCTTTCGAACATTTTGCTTTTGATTATTTGCTAAAACCCGTGTCGCGCCAACGGCTGGCGCAGTGTCTGCTGGATGCCCGCACTGCACTCGACAAACAACCAGAATTGCCAGCCAGCACCAGCCATAAACTGTCGTTTCGCACCGGTGCTTCCACTTTATTGCTGGACGATATCGACATTATGCTGATTGAAGCCGCTGGCAACTATATGTGTATTCAAACCCTCAGCGAAAGCCTGGTGATCCGCGAAACCATTAAAGAACTGTTGCAACGGCTGCCGCCCCATATAGTGCAAATTCACCGCTCAACTTTGGTGAATCTGCACCATGTACATAAAGTACAACCCAATAATAACGACTACCAATTTAAGTTGTCTGACGGCAAAGTGGTGAACGCCTCCAGACGTTATAAACAAAACTGGAGCCAGCTATTGAGTGAGTTCTAGCCACTAGCCCGACCTTATCCGGCAAAAGTCAGAAAGGTTAGCCGTTTTATAGAAAAGGCTCAGCAGATGAGCCTTTTTGCATTAAATGGCATGAACTTCAAAGCTGGTTTTAACAGCAGAACAGCACTTCGCATAAAACAGCGGACCACAGACTTAAAAACACCGGCAGCCACACTCAAAAACGCCACGCAAAACCGCATATTTCAACGATTTAGTCCCTGTTTTTCTACCTGTTATCACTTCACCCCAAAGCACCACCCGCTAACCACATCAGCCCGGTTTTTCAGCACAAAGCACAGCAAAATAGCGCCATGGCACAGCTCAACCTTCAGCAACGCCATCCCTGAAACACAAAGGAAATCAACCATGAAAACAGCATTATTTTTAACCAGCGCTATGTTAACCCTAAGCTTGCAACTGCCAGCCACTGCCAGCGTCAGTAGCTCTACTTATGCGGCCGATACAGCCCTGCAAATTTGTCTGAATACCAAGGCAGACGACAAACTAGCGTTATTAAAAACCATCAAAGAACACCGTATCAGCCGCAAAGCTGTGGTGGAAAAAGTGGTGTGTAACGGCCAGCCACTGATGGACTTCGCCCGCGCCGAACAAGCAGTTAAAGTGGTGAAATTGTTGGAACCCACAGAACGCCGTTTGCGTGGCACCGTCACTATTAAAGATGTTACAGCAACACCTTAACTGAAATAGCCGTTTCAGGGGGCAGCCTGTTGCTGTTGGCTGCCACTGAACATTCTTTTTGATGCTGCAGCTCGTCCCATATTGCCGCGCCAGCGCCCCTACCCGAATAAAAAACACGCCTGCACTATCTCAACAGATCCACCGTTTTTGCAGCTCCCAGACCAAAGCCGACACCACACCTTAAGATTGCCTTAAGTAATGCCGCTTAAGCTCCTGTTAAATCTATAAGGAGCTTGCATGAAACTGCTGTACAGCCTGTTGTTATTCTTCACTTTTTCTACGTTCGCTGCCGCGCCTGCCCCGGTGTCTGTCACAGCGCCGGCCACAGAGCTGGCACTCGATACACTCAAAGGCAAAGTGGTGCTACTGGATTTTTGGGCCTCCTGGTGTGGGCCTTGCCGGCAATCTTTCCCCTGGCTGAATCAAATGCAGCAGAAATATGGTGCAGAAGGGCTGGTGATCCTGGCCATTAACGAAGATGAAGAGCGCGCGGACGCAGAGTTATTCCTGAAAAAATACCCGGCGCAATTCTCTTTGGTTTTTGACGAAAACGGCAAACTCGCTTCGCAGTACCAGCTGCAAGGTATGCCCACCAGTATTTTGCTGGATCGCAAAGGCCAAATCCGTTTTAGCCATGCCGGTTTTTTCCAGAAAAAAGCCGCGGGTTATGAACAAGAAATTCAGCAATTATTGCAAGAGGACACAAAATGAGCGCAAAAATAACCATTAAAATCAAAATATTAATGACAGCTTTGGCGCTGTCGCAATTGGCGGCCTGCGCCAGCCTCGACACGGTCAAACCCTGGCAACGCGGCACCCTGGCAAAAAAAGAAATGCAGCTCAATTCGGCCGGCCTCGACAACGCTTTAGACGACCATATTTATTTTAGTAAAGAAGGCTCCAGCGGCGGCCGCAGTTTTGCAGGCGGAGGTTGTGGATGCAATTAACCAAAACCGGCAGTATCAGCGCAGCTTTAGCCGCAGCAACCTGCACTTTATTGTCTGCCAACACCGTAGCGGCCGACAACAGTCAAACTGACAGCCTCATCGAAGGTTGGCAATTTAACTCAGCGCTGCTGTATTACGGTGAAACCGACAGAGTCAAAGCGGCCGAAGCTATTTTAAGTGCCCGCGGTGATTTTGGTGACGACAAATTTCTGAACTTAAATCTGGTGCTGGACACCCTGACCGGTGCTTCGGCAACAGGTGCAGTGGCTCAGCCCGATGCCCAGACTTTTACCCGGCCTTCAGGTGCGGGCAGTTACACAACAGCAGCGGGCGCCACGCCTTTGGATGACACTTTCCACGACACGCGCGTGCAACTGGACGCCAGCTGGGAGCAGCCTTTAACCAGCAATTACCGTGGTACTGTTGGCGGTCATTTGTCCAAAGAATATGACTATTTATCTTTGGGTATCAACGGCAATATCGCCCGCGATTTTAACCACAAAAACACCACGCTGTCGGTTGGCACTTCATTCAGCCACGACAGTATTAACCCGGAAGGCGGCATTCCTTCGGCTTTTACACCTATGCTGTTTCGCAGCAATTTTGCCAATGAAACAGCCTACCAGCAGACTTTTGACGGCAGCCGCCGCACCGACAGTGACACCAAAACCACGGCCGAGCTGTTGTTTGGCGTCACGCAAATTATCAACCCTGACTGGTTGATGCAGATGAATTATTCGATTGCCAAAGCCGATGGTTATTTGTCTGATCCATTTAAAGTGCTGAGTGTGGTGAACAGCAATGGCATCACCCAACAAAACCTGTACGAACAAAGGCCGGATGCACGCACCAAACAAAGTTTGTACTGGCAGAATAAATGGCATTTAAGCGGTAGTTATCTGGATTTGTCTTACCGTTATATGTGGGACGACTGGAGCCTGAACTCTCATACGGCCGATGCCCGCTGGCGTTTTCCGCTGGCCGGCAACTGGTATATAGAACCACACGCCCGTTATTACACTCAGGATGAAGCAGAGTTTTATCAGCCGTTTTTAAGTGAAGGTTTGCCATTGCCAGCTTTTGCCAGCGCCGACTACCGGATTGGCAACATGGACGCTTACACTGTAGGTGCCAAAGTGGGCACTGTGCTGGATGGCGGCCACGATTTTGCGGTGCGGCTGGAATATTATCAGCAAAACCCGAATAACCCAGGTGTTGAACTGCCGGGTGCACTGAAAGATCTGGAGCTGTTTGGCGATGTTAAAGCCTTGATGTTACAAGTAAGTTATTCGTTTTAAGTTGTAACCTGTGAAAAAGCAGGTGGTCACAATGTCCGCCTGCTTTTTTTTTCGCTGGTCCTATGTCAGCATCAACATGTCCCCCTGTTTGAGCACATTCATGGCAACCACGGATTTACCCGCATCAGTGCATATTCAACTGCAAGCCACCAGCTACGGTTGGCTTGGTAGCTTTAAAGCCATGGCCAGCCCTTGTGAAATACTGCTGGAGGGCATGACTGAAGTGAGGGCCGGACAACTCACCAGAATTGCCGCCTTGGAGGCATGGCGTATTGAACAAAAATACAGCCGCTACCGCAGCGATTCGGTATTAAGCCAAATCAATCAGACAGTAAATTGCTGGCAACAGCTTGATGCAGAAACAGCAGCGTTGTTGCAGTTTGCCAATACCTGTTATCAGCTGTCGGACGGTTTGTTTGATATCACTTCGGGCGTGCTGAGAAAAGTCTGGCGTTTTGATGGTTCGGACCACATTCCGGACGCTGCCGCCGTCCGCGCTTTATTGCCTTATGTTGGCTTTAACCAACTAAAATTTGCCGGCGATCAGCTTTGGTTGCCCCAGGGCATGGAGCTGGATTTAGGCGGTATCGCCAAAGAATATGCCGTGGATAAAGTGGCACAACTCCTGGCTGATGCCACCAGCGCACAAGGCACAGCATTGGTGGTAAATTTTGGGGGAGATATGTTGGCGGTACGCAGTAAAACCGACCAGCATCCCTGGTGTATTGGTATTGAACACCCTGGCAAACCGGATGAACCGGCCATGTTAGTGGCGCTAACGGCCGGCGCGCTGGCCACCAGCGGTGACGCCAGACGTTTTTTACAAAAAGACGGCGTGCGCTACAGCCATATCTTAAATCCCAAAACCGGCTGGCCAGTGCCCAATGCGCCGCGCTCTGTGACTGTTTCAGCCCCAAGTTGTGTGATGGCCGGTTTATTGGCCACCACAGCGTTGTTACAAGGCGCCGGCGCTGAAGAATTTTTACAGCAACAAGGCCTGAAGTTTTGGCTGATTCCTTAAGTTGCAGCACAGTTGCAGGCAGTACCCCAGACGATTTTGAACCCTTGCGAACTGTTATCTAGAGCCAGACTAAACCTGCATAAGGTTTTGTTTTTAATGCGTTAAGCCGGCTTTGCAGATCCCCACAATGCGCTTCCAGTTTGTGGCCGTCCGGGTCGAGGAAATATAACGAGGAACCTTCACTGCTGTTTTGTTTCCACTCCACGATACCTGCATCCTTAAGTTTCTGCGCGAATGGGCAAAAATCCGCTGTGGCAATACTAAAAGCAAGATGTGAATAATCCTGCGCTGGTTGCACCTGGTCGCAGGACAAACAAAACCAAACATCACCCAAGGTTAAATAAGCGCCAGTATCCCAACGCACCACAGCTTTCATGCCAACAAACTCAGTGTAAAACTCTAGCGATCTGTCTAAATCACTGACCGCAATAGTGATATGGTTTAAGCCTTGCAGCATTAATATTCCTTATAAAACAACACGATAAACAAAAACTATCATAATCAGGTCTGGATTTATTGACTTAAAGCAGCAGAGGAAAAATAACATGAAACCTGAATTATGCTAAAAACCGAACCCACATTTGCACAAACGGCTAGTTGTCATCGGCATCTGACCCTAATAGACCTAATCTGCCCTGCCACTCTAAAATTGCAACCTTAAGGTATCAAAACCGCTTGACACTGATACCTTAAGGTTCCATATTGAAACCTTAAGGTGTCAAATTACGGCAAGCAGGAGCAATCAACATGACCGCATGGACTATCGAAGATCAGGAGAATAGCGTAAAAGCATCCATCACCAGCGCTGCTTTTCTCAGCTGGTTAACTGGTTTTCATCTGTTAAAAGACATCACGCTACTGTGGTTTCAGCTCAGCACCGTCAGTGAGGTCATTGGTGCAGCTATCGTCCTGCCGTTGATTTATTTCATGTATAAAATGTGGCAACAACCCAAACTACTGTCGTATGGTTGGCGGCTGCGGGAAATAAACGGTGATTTTCAGGACGAGTATTTGCGTAGTCGTTTTCAACGGGCGACCACGCTGGCATTTCAGTTAACTATCATGACCGCGTTTTTGGGTTATGTGGCGACGCAGCTGGTGCTGGCACATGGTTATCCGCAGTGGCTTTCTTATCAACAGGTGCCATTGCTGACGGTATTTGTCGGGATGCTGAGCTTTTATCTCAGCCTGCACAATGTGCTGAATGATCAGGACGAACCAGCGGAAGAAACTCACTAATGGAAGAACAAACTCTCTGCAACCGAATAGCCGAACTACGCGCAGCCAGAGGCTTATCGCAACAGCAACTGGCCGACGCTATTGGTGTTTCACGCAAAACCATCAGTACTGTTGAAACCCGCAGGTTTACCCCTTCGGTACTTATCGCATTACAAATGGCACGGTATTTTGAAGTACCGGTCGAACAAATCTTCAGCTTTGATAGCTTTTGTTGACACCGCACACTCCTTGCGCTGTCTGGATGCAGATCTGGCTGAACTCCTGTCTGTAACAGCTTTAGCTGCAAGCTTAAATAAACAAAGTTCAAAGCGACTAACCGCCATAAAAAAAGCCAGGCAAAACCTGGCTCTTTATAACAACACTTCAAGTTAAACAGCGCTATTAACCCTTCACAACCTTAGCGCGGCGTGGTTTGCCTTTTGGCTGGGCATGGCCTGAGGCGGCTTGTTCAATAATAGTCTCAGACTTTTTATTAGAACGGCCCGACACAACTTTGCGTGAAATGCTTTTTAACAAAGACTCGCGGTTACTGACTTCAAAACCTGGTTTGATAATACGTTGAATTTTGCTGCCTATCAGTTTTTGAATGCGCTCTAACGTCAGCTCTTCTTCACGGCTGACAAAAGAAAGTGCCTGACCAGCGGCACCGGCGCGACCGGTACGGCCAATGCGGTGTACATAATCTTCCGGCAAATAGGGCAGGTTAAAATTCACTACGTAATCAAGGCCTTGAATATCTAAACCACGGGCAGCGACTTCAGTGGCAATCAGCACCTGTAACTTGGCCGATTTAAAATCGGCAATGGCACGACGGCGTGCGCCCTGACTTTTATCACCGTGGCACACAG
>JAYRUI010000045.1:0-11573 GCA_041919175.1 Rheinheimera sp.
GTAATCGCATCATTTTGGCTGGCGTCGCCCCAGATATGCAGCAAGTGGCTTAACACAAAACTACCAAGTAACAGCACCAATGCCGGTTGTCCAACACCTGAATGGCTTAAGCGGGCAATTTTTTTCCAGCAAAAATTACTCAGCACCAGTTGCAGCCACAACAGCAGTGCTGCCACTGTGCACGTAATCAGTACAAAATTGCGTAAATTGGTCACCACTTGCTGACGCAACAAATCTAAGGTTTGTTCATAAGAGGCAGAACCTGCGTGATAACCCAGGCTGTGATAGACATAAGCGTCAAAAATCAGCGCAACAAAACCGGCCGTTGCCAGCACCGCGGCCAAACCCCGCACGTGGCGCTGATAAGGGAAAATCAGACTAACCGGAAAGATGGTGATGATAAAAAACAAAAAACAGATAAAAGCGGTATGACCCAGCCAGGTGAACAGCAGATAAATCCAGCCAATCGCTGATTGTGGCAGCGGATCGGCCAGAAAATAACTGCCGGTTACCAGTGAGGCCAGCAGTACATTAAAAAAAGTAAACCAGTGACCCCAGCGTAATAACCGGTCAATTTTATTGACGAGTGACAGGTTTTGCTCGAGCACCATAAGGCTTTAGTGCGCCTTGCTGCTGACTGCGTCCTGTAACGCCTGGCTGAAGTGTTTGGCAACTTCACCTTGCTGCGCGGCAGGTACATTGGTTTTGATAATGTGGCTGATGGTATTGCCCAGACACATCAGGCTTAACTCGGTCGTGGCGTTTTGTTGCCGCAAGGTTTCCAACAGAATGTTGACGAGGGTTTCGATTTGCTGGTTGGAATACTTGGATTGGATCGGCATGAATTACTCTGAAATTAACTGATTGAAACAGGTAGAATACTAACAGAAATCCATTTAAACAGGAAAACTTATGTCTGTCGATGTGCACCTGCTGGCAATTAATTACATTGAAGCCAATGAATCTGCTCAATTAACAGCCCATTTCCGCCAGGAACTGGTGCCGGTCAGCCAGCAAGTGGCGTTGCTGCTCGAACAGCTGCATTTAGCCTATAACGGCAAACCGGCCAAAGGTTATGCCGCCTTTAACAGCGGTAAAAATCCGGAATTTTGTGATGCTATTCATCAGTGGCAACAACAAGAGCGTAATTTTGTCAGTCTGGCTGAACTCGCCACCGGCCAGTTGGTGGTGGAACTGACCAAACACCAAATTCCGGAAACCGGTTATTTTATGTTGTGTCATTACCGTTATCTGGCCAACGAATATCTGCTGATTGCACTTTTGGGCAGCAAAGAGCATTTTTCAGTGTCGGCCGATTTACAGCTCTCCAGCGCCAAGCATCTGGATATTGCGAGGATGCAGCTGGCGGCACGACTGGATTTAACTGAATATCAGCTTGCGCCTGAGCAAGGCAAATACATCAGTTTTATCCGCGGCAGAGCAGGGCGCAAAGTGGCAGACTTTTTCCTCGACTTTTTAGGTTGTGAAGAAGGTGTGGATCCCAAACAAAGCAGCAAAGTGGTACTGGCGTCGGTGGAAGAATATCTGGCCGAAGGTGACTACGACAGCGCGGAAAAACACGATGTACGCAAACAGGTGTACCAATATTGTGAAGAGCGCGCCAAACAAGGTCAGGATGTGACTTTGCAGGAGTTATCTGCCACCGTCGACAGTTCAGACGATCATGCTTTTGCCCGGTATTGTGCCGAACGTGAGTTGCCTGTTGCTGAGCAGTTCCCGGTCGATGTGAAAGAGTTAAAAACCCTGGTGAAATTCTCCGGTGCCGGTGCAGGTTTGAGTTTGAGCTTTGAACAAAAACTGCTGGGTGACAGAGTTCAATATGACGCTGAGCGCGATGTGCTGGTGATCAAAGGCACTCCGCCCAACCTGCGCGATCAGCTGCAGAAGTTTATCCGTGGTTATTCCAGTTTTGACCGCAATAAAGAAGACTAAAAGTGAAGCCGTTTGCTGCGGTACAGCTGCAGTAAACGGCATTTTATTTTTTGCTGGCAGAGCTTTGTATAATCGGTTTGTTGATAAAGCTTGCCCAGTCAACGCCAACTAATCCAACACCAGTTAATCCAAAGTCGGCTAGCCCAAAGTCGAATAATGAGCGCCGCCAGGCCAGGCTGGCCAATGTAAGCCCGCCGATTTACACCTTCAAATCAGGGCTTTCAAACCAGAGCCTTTAAATCAGCACCTTCAAATCAACACCGGTCAAACATTACACCTGACCCTGATCGTTATCCTGGTTGCTGTTTTGAGATGCTGTCGCATCCTGGTCCGGCGCTGTTTTTTCGCTGCTTTGCACCACCACAGGTGCTGTTGTGGCGGCGGCCTGTGCTTTTTGCTGTTGCTGGCCGCTGCTTTGCTGTGTGTTAGTTGGCTGTTTGTTATTCTTCAGCGGCCGTTGATTTTTTTTGCTGCCATGTTTAAGCAGTGCCAGATTGGCGGCAATTAAACCTACCACGAGCAGTAACATTCCGATAAAAGTCCAGCTCACAGAGCCTCCTTACAAATATTGAATACATAACGCTGAAAAATGTCCGGCAGATATTGCTGGATCAACGGTTTTTCACTGAGCGAGCTTTGTGCAATGGCTTGTTGCAACATTTGAAGTTCAAATTGTTGCAGATAATCGTCAGCCAAAGGCTGATAACTTAAGTGCCATGGCTCTGCTGCCACACCGCCTTGATACTGCTGATAAGGCCGGAAAAAGCCGAAATCACCGGCATATTGGCCAAGCCACAGTGCCAGTTTGTGAAAAGGCCCGCCAGTCTGATACTCCGTTTCCTGCAACTGAATCTGATAATTGCTATCGACAGCCGCAGCGTCAAATACATCCAGATCTGTGCCCCAGTGATGCCGGCTGGCGCCAGGTAACGCCGAATATAACAACACAGCTTCGAGTTTGGCAAAGCCAGTAAGCTTTTGAATATCAATCTGTTGTTGCCGCTGATCATACGCAGCTCTTGAGCCCGACATTTTCCCGTTCCAGATAGCCGCCTGGCGCTCAAAGCTTCGATAGGCCGACACAGCCTGCAGATCAATGCCATCAAGCCGTGCCGCTTGTTGCATTTTTTCCAATGCTGCAGCACTTTGCCGCTCCAGCTGCAACGCCGGGTTTGTTGCACTGATGGCAACCAAATCCGGCGGTTCAAGGCCTGTCAGCAGCTTGCTCAGGCTCATTTGCACAACATCTCATGCAACATGATTTCGTACATATCGGTAAGAAGCTCAAGGTCTTGCACGCTGACACATTCATTAATTTTATGAATGGTGCCGTTACAAGGGCCAAGCTCCAGCACCTGAGCCCCGGTGGGCGCAATAAAACGCCCATCCGAAGTGCCGCCTGACGTTTCCAGCGAAGGGGTAAAACCCTGGGTTTGTTCAACAGCTTTGACCGCTGCAGCCACCAAAGCGCCGCTATCCGTTAAAAACGGCAGGCCGTTTAATACCCAATCGATTTTGTAGTTGAGCTGATGTTTATCCAGAATAGCCAATACTCGTTGTTGCAGCTGTTCAGCCGTCACTTCAGTGCTGTAGCGGAAGTTAAAGGTGAGGCTCATTTCACCAGGCACGACGTTGGTAGCACCTGTGCCAGCATGAATATTTGAAATCTGAAAACTGGTGGCCGGAAAAAACGCGTTGCCATGATCCCAAACCTGCTGACTGAGTTCAGCCAGAGCAGGTGCTGCCAGATGAATGGGGTTTTTGACCAGATGCGGGTAAGCCACATGGCCCTGCACACCCAATACGGTCAGATAACCTGTTAATGAACCACGGCGGCCGTTTTTAATCACATCACCGACCGCTTTGGTGCTGGAAGGCTCACCCACTAAACACCAACGGATCTTTTCCTGACGTGCTTCCAGGACTTCAATCACTCTTTTGGTGCCGTTAATAAAAGGGCCTTCTTCATCGCTGGTAATTAAAAAAGCGATATCCCCGGTGAGCTCTGGTTTTTTCGCCAGAAGGCGCTCTGTGGCGACTATCATGGCGGCCAGGCTGCCTTTCATATCGGCAGTACCACGGCCGTACATCATGCCGTTGACAATAGTGGGTTCAAAAGGTGGGGTATGCCATTGCTCCAGCGGCCCTGTTGGCACCACGTCGGTGTGGCCGGCAAAACAAAACAGCGGTTTGCCCTGACCACGGCGTGCCCATAAATTTAAAGTGTCTTCAAAAAACATTGATTCAATCTGAAAACCAAGTTTGCTTAAACGATCGGCCATCAGTTGCTGGCAGCCTTCGTCGGCAGGAGTCACAGAAGCACGGCGAATAAGCTCTGCCGTCAGTGCCACCACCGGGCTCAGTTCGTCTACAGGAGTTGTTGCTTCAATGCCGGAAATAAAATTTGGGTTCATTGGGCACCTGTCACTAACTGCTGGTATTGTTCGGCTTTAAAACCCAGATGGAAACTGCCGTTGATATCCAGCAGCGGTCTTTTGATAAGCGCCGGCTGCGCCAGCATCAGTGCCATGGCTTTTTCTGCCGTCATATCGGCCTTTTGCTCGTCCGGCAAAGCGCGGTAGGTGGTGCCCTTGGTATTCAGCAGTGCCTGCCAGCCCAAAGCATCAACAAACTGCTGTAATAACTGGCTGCTCAGGCCATCAACTCTGTAGTCAATAAACTGATGTTCCACAGCAGCCTGAGTTAAAAAAGCGCGGGCTTTTTTCATGGTGTCACAATTTTTAATGCCGTAAATTTTGATCATGTTCTGTTACTTATCTTCTGTTGTTTTTTTGCCGTAAAATAGCGCGGCAGTGCTTGTTCAGGCCTGTTCAACACCCGCTGGTGTTGGCTCCCATCTATTTAGTGTGTTCCGTTGTTGCTGGTGGTGAGTTCAATGAAAAACAGTGTGTCATGCCATACTTCATGGTATCCGCTGCGACACCAGATAGTGCCAAATCTGGGGTGTGATTTTAGCGTGACAATACAGCTCAGCGGTTGAACCCACTGGTGCAGCAGCACAGGATCAAAATTCAGTACCAATTGACCCGCCGTTACTCTTGCACTCTGGCCTTGTTGTGGTGCTATTTGCCAGTCAAACCCGCGGCCGTGCCCATTGATGCATTCTGGCGGAAAATGAATATCGAGCTGCAAGCCATTGGCATGATAAAACCTGAGTTGCTGGCCTGTTGCATCCTGACGGGTAAAAATGCCATCAAAGGGGGCTTTGAGCTCCGTACCTTGTAACAACAGCTGAATTCCTTCACCCAAAAAACCGGCCGCTGCGGCTGCTTCTGTGGATTTTGACAACGACTGGATGATACCGCTGGCAGGGCTCTGAATGCTCAGGCTGTTGTTTGCCGGTACTGCTGCCGGTAATGCAGTCGTCAGTTGCAGTCTGGAAAAAGGCATTGGCATTTGATTGCTTCCCGGGGTTTTTAATCGCATTGATAGTACCGAAATATCGGCGCGAAAGGCGAGGAAATTTCGGTTTTTTTAGCCTGAAGCGTGCTTGTTAAACAGGCTGCTGGCAGCGCTGGCCCTTCTGTTTTACTTTTGCTGTAAAAAATAAAAAGTTTAAATTGACGTGGTTGAGGGTATAAATGTCTTGAAGCAGCTGTTTTTATAAGCTTAATTTCACCTGGCATCGCTGTAAGTCAGGTTTTAATGGAAAAAAGTTACCCACAGATTCTGTGGGTAACTTTGTGGGTTACTCTGTTTATGTTGCGTAATGTGTTGTTTTAAATAAATAAGTTTGAATGGCATAAATTTTGTTATATCGGCGTTTTTGTAAAAGACTGTGAAGAGCTCAAAAAATGGTATTTTTGTCAGTGCTTTTGAGGCGGTCCTGCATTTGTATTGCTCATTTTGTGAATTAAGCCGCTGCCAGTGTCCGGAAAACTTACAGTGCACCCTCATTCTGTGTTGCCTGGCATCAGCTGTTTTCTGCAACAACTACCCGCCAAAGTGGCCGCTTGCGCCGTAATTATGCTAAGGTAAAATCTCAGTCGATGACGTCGTGGGGTTCAGATGCAGCGCAGTTTAATTGCCACCCTGCAGCAAGGGGTTCGTTATAGTCAATCCTGGCCTTTGGTCAGTGAGCTCAATAGTGTATTTCCTGAGAATAAAATCATCCGTTTAACCAAAACTGCCCAACAACTGTTGCCGGCAGTCAGTGTCATTTCGCTCATGATGCAGTTGCATTGGATGGGGCAGAGTTATCTGGCGCCGGCCTTGGCTTCAACTTTGTTTATGTTGTCATTGCCTTTGCAAGGCTGGTACTGGCTGGGTAAAAGAGCCGACTCGGTTTTACCACCTGCCATGTTGCACTGGTATCTGGATATTGCCGATAAAATGCAGCATCAGGGGGTTAGAGTACCAAATCCGGCGGCGAAACCTTGTTATGCCGATTTGGCTGCTTTATTAAATCTGGCAGTACGTCAGCTTGATAAAACCTTTATCAGGCAATGGTTGTAAACCATCATTAGCCGGCCAGGCTGGTGACAGCTTAAGGTTGACACCAGCTGGCGCTGCGCCATAACCCGTAGGCTCTGTGCCTTTATCCCCGCTGGATCAGCCTCTGATCGCACTCGTGTGCATTGTTTTAACGCGCTTTGTTTTAAAGTGCATAGTTCTAAGGCGCGTGGTGATAAGTGGCAACCCATTGCGGTCTGTACACCAGTAACAATGTCATGGCCATACCGTTCAGAATAGCTTCGGGCAGTGCAAGCAACGGTGCCAGTGTCAGATGTGCGCTAAGTTCTGTTGCTTGTGCTGTTGATAATGAAAGCACGACACTTTGCAGCAGGATAAATGTCACAGTGCAACATGCGGCTCCGGCAAATGCCGCCAGAAAAATATACACAAAGATGTGTTGACCAAATTGCCGGTTTATCCACCACAGCTGCAGATAACTTTGCAGCGCCAGTACGCTGAATACTGACCAATCGAGCAGCAGCTGTTGCAGTGTGCTTTGTTGGGCTGGCGCCACCAGTGCAGTTGCCAGAGCGTTGGTAAATAAAATGGCAGGGATCAACCACAACGACAAGCGTAAACCCAACACCAAAGTGGCAGCAGTGATACCAATAAAGTGCATTGCCGGGCCGCCGGGCAGTTGTGCTTTTACTTGCCAGAGCAATAACAAGCAGACACCGGCGACACCGAATAAACGCATGATCTGTGGCTGTTGCACTAACAGCCAGAGTTTTTTATCCAGCGTCAGGCCGTACAAAGGCACTAACCAAAAAAGTAGCCAGAACATAAAATGCACCTGATTTTTTTGGAGAATTCAGTCCGGACTGCAGTCTGGACTGAGGGTCTGAAAGGGCGCAAGGCCTGAACTTATGCCTAAGGAAAAATAGTTAAAGTTTAAAACTGGACCAGACCGGTGCATGGTCGGACGGGCGCTCCATGGCGCGTAACTCATAATCCACATCAGACTCGACACATAAAGCGGCCAGTGGTGGTGTTGCCATCACCACATCAATCCTCAGGCCTCTGTTGTCATCAAAACCTTTGGATCGATAGTCAAACCAGCTGTACCGTTCGGTACGCTCCGGATGTAAAGCGCGGAAGGTATCAATCAGGCCCCAGTCTTTTACCCGCTGTAGCATGTCACGCTCTTCAGGTAAAAATGAACATTTGCCTTCTTTTAACCAGCGCTTTCGGTTTGGCTCGCCAATACCAATGTCCAGATCCAATGGCGAAATATTAATATCGCCAATCACCGCCACTAAGTCGTCCGGCGTGTGATTGTTTTGCAGATAACTCATTAAATCGGCATAAAATTTTTGTTTGGCCGGGAATTTGGTAGGGTGGTCACGGCTTTCGCCTTGTGGAAAATAACCATTCAGCAAAGTGAAAACCCGACCATCGGCTAAGGTCCAGCGGCCAATCAACATACGACGCTGGGCGTCTGGTTCATCACCCGGAAAACCATATAACATCTGATCAGCAGGCATTTTACTGAGAATAGCCACACCATAATGGCCTTTCTGGCCAAAGTGGTACACCGAATAACCCAAAGCTTTCACTTCGTCCATCGGGAACTCATCGTCATGCACTTTGATTTCCTGCAGGCCGATAAAATCAGGTTGGTGCGTTTCCACCAAAGCTGCCAGCTGATGAGGGCGGGCACGCAGTCCATTAATATTAAAAGAGATAATTTTCATAAGAGTGTTAAACCTTTCAGAGGGCTTAAATGCATTTGCCCAACATCATATCATCAAGAACTCTGTGCTGCTAAGCCCTGGCTTGCTGTCCTGTGGCGGCTTCCGTTATGCTTTGCCGTTGTTGTTACTGTTGGGATCATCAAATTGCCGGAAATCTGCCAGTTCACTGCTTTGGCTTATCAGTTAAAACGTTCAGCAAGAAGGCGTAGTGTCGCATTGCAAATACGCAGTGGTACTTTGACCGTGCTGGCGCCAGCAGGTGTGGCCAAACAAAGCATTGACCGTTTTATTGCGCAAAAACAACTTTGGATCCAACAACATCTGCAGGCACAACAACAGCATGTTGTGACACCGAATTACCTGCTTGCGGGCCTTATCCCGCTGCTGGATGAACAATTGCAGATCAAAGTGGTGACCGACAGCCATAGTGCCATCAGCCGTGATGGCCAGACTTTATGGCTGCAGCTGTCGCGCCGTGTAAGTGCCCAGCGTCAAAAGCAAAAACAACTGGAATTGCTCAAAGTGTGGTATATCGCGCAGGCACAGCAGTGGTTTGCCGACCGGTTGTGGTATTGGCAGCAACAAATGCAGGTAGAGGCCAGTGCATTGCAAATCAAAAACTGGCAACGCAAGTGGGGCAGTTGTACCAGTAGCGGCGTTGTGAGTTTTAACTGGCGGCTGATGCTGGCTCCGGCCTGGATTGCAGATTATGTGGTGGTTCATGAACTCACCCATTTAACTCATATGGACCATTCGCCGGCGTTCTGGCAGCGATTGGCACAGTTTTACCCACAATACAAAGAGGTAAAAAGCTGGTTCAGAGCTCATCAGCATTTGCTTGATTTAGCTTAAGTTGCGCATGCAAATTTACCTGTCCTGATTGAATATGGCGTGGTTGAAGTGCTCTGACAAAGTGCCGGCACCAGGTGTTGCGCTATATCAAAACTACTGAAGTTATTTATGCTGATTTCTTACCCGCAGGGCTTTATTTATCAGCACGATTTCTGCTTTAATCCCACACCCAACCAAGACAACGACAAAGCCGGCACGCTTATCAAATCAATCAGACCGGCCCGTATTCAGGACATCAATCATGGCAAATCAACTGAAACTGCAGCAATTACTGAAACTGCTGGATCTGACCCGTTTAACCGACAACGACAATAAAACCGATATGGCGCAGTGGCTGTCTGCACATATGTTGCCGGCCCAGTTACCTGCGGCTTTTTGCGTTTATCCCGATTTTTTGCCGCAATGTGCTGCACAATTGCAACAACTCGGCGTGCAAAGCCGTTTGGCAACAGTGGTGAATTTCCCGGCAGGTACCAGCGCAACAGACGTGGTGGTGCAGGAAATTCAGGCGGCTTTGGCGCTTGGGGCAAATGAAATTGATTGTGTGTTGCCCTATCAGGCGTTATTGGCCGGTGACACTGGCCGGGTAAAAAGCTTTTTATATGACATCCGTCAGGCCTGTGGTACTGCCTGCCTGAAAATTATTATTGAATCGGGTGAACTCAGCACGCCACAACAAATTATTAAAGCAACTGAGTTGGTGATTGAATGTGGTGCCGATTTTGTAAAGTCATCCACCGGCAAAGTGCCTGTCGGTATCACCATGGAAGCGGCAAGAATTATGCTTACCGTGATAGCGGCCGCCAACAGACCTGTTGGTTTTAAAGCATCGGGTGGCGTGCGCACTGTGGCTCAGGCGTTGGAGTTAGTGGCGATGTACGAAGAAATAACAGGCCGCCTGGCACAACCAGAATTGATGCGTATTGGTGCCAGCGCATTGTTCGCTGAGCTGGTTCCCATGTTATCCGCCTGAAAACGCGTTGCAAGTTAGCTGTTTTGTTTAAGTTCCTGCCGGTAGCCCTGATACTGTTGTTGCAACTGGGCATAACGTTCCTGATGGTGCGCCGGCAAGTGAGCTTGTTCTATGGTTTTAAAAGTTTGCCTGCAGCGTTGGTATAGCACAATTGACTTGTTTTTCTGCTGTGATTCAAGCACTTGTAGCATAGCCTGGATCAGATTCAAAGCAGCGCCTGTGTTACCCGGTGCCAGCTGTACGGCTTGTTCAAATAGCTGCATCGCTTCCTGATATTTACCTTCTTTGTAACGCGCCATACCGGTTTTATTCAGTTCTGTCAGCTGTTCGCGGGGTTGCTTCGATTGTTGCTGATGTTGCGCCAGCATATCGCTTAAGAGCGGATCTTCAGCTTGTTGCTTATCAAGTAATGTCAGTAAATGGTCTGCACCTTCATACTCACCGATATTAATCATCAACATAATTAAATCAGGAAGGTCGGGATCAGTGCCGGTGATCAGATCGGACATTTTATCCGACACTTTTTTGGCTTGCAGGTAACGGCCTTCAAAGGCATCCAGCCTCGCCATACATAATTGCTCAAATCTCTCAAAATCAACATCTTTTAGCAGTTGTTCGTCTTTTTGGCTGCGATGTAACACCAGCAGTGTTTCTTGTTGTAATTTGTTGCGTTTGATTTTGTCGTCCAGCTGCACCATGGCATCCAGCATAATCCGGATGTAATTAAACAGATGATTCACATCCTGCTTGATGGTGCGCCGTGTCAGTTCATAAATTTGTTTGCCGGCCTGCACCATATCAAGCGGACTTTTTGCCTGACGCGCCACCTGCAGCAGCAGGTATTGCCGGCTTAACTGAAACGGCGCTATATAAGTGGCCTGACTGATACTTTGCATTGCGCCTTCGGTATCCCCCTGTGCCAGCTGACAACTGGATTTAATATCCAGCGCCTGTGCACAGAGCCGGTTTAAATCTATGACTTCATCACATAAAGTCAGGCAACGTTGATAGTCTTGCTGCTGCAGCCGGAACCTTGCTTCCAGCAACAAAGCCCAGGTTGGTCTGCGCTGTTGCATGCTGTCGTTTAATAAGGTTTCAAGCGCCGCAAAATCGTGTTGTGCCAGCAAAGTTTCGGCCAGTACCCGACGGCAATATTGTTCGTAACGGCCGTGGTTGGTTATTTCCTGCTGACATTCTGCAATCACCTCAGCAGCTTGGCGCTGATACAAAGCTTCGTATAAGGCAGCCAGATGATGCTTTTTATGTTGCAGTTTCAACAAGCGGGTTTTCAGCAAACTTTGGGAAAAGGGTTTGATCAGGTAGTCGTCAGGTTCAGTTTCAACTGCACTCATCACCATAGTGACGGTATTTTCCCCTGTGACCATAATAAAAATGGCGCTGGATTTTAGCAGTTGTTTTTCGCGCAAGTCTTCCAGCAGTTGACGGCCATTTTTACCTGCGCCCAGATTGTAATCCACAAAAAGTAAATCAAATTCGGTCTGACCACAGCGACTGAGCGCTTGTTCACCGCTGCTGGCAAACTGGATGCTGACTAAACCTAAACTTTTCAGAATGCCTTTGAGCATCACCTGAAAGGGGCGCTGGTCATCGACAACAAGTACCTG
>JAYRUI010000046.1:0-11331 GCA_041919175.1 Rheinheimera sp.
ACCCGCACCCGACAGCTATCAAAGCGTTGCTGGTCACCTTGCCGGGGAACCTGGCCGATCGACAGGCCATTGTGCAGATGCAGCTGGAGGGTGCCAAACAGCTGCCACAACCTGATGGCGAACATCTGCAGCTTTCTCATACTGTTTATCAGCTGCAACAACCGCTGGCGCCCGGCCAGAGCATTCAACTTCAGTTGCAATTACAGCTTCACCAGCAAGCCATAACAGCAGCGCCTATGCACCAGGTGCTGCGGCCGGAGTTTAGTTATCTGCGGTTGTTACATTTATTGCCGCAACCGGGTTTTATGCCAGAACTGCGGCTTCGCGACGACCAAAGTCGCGCCAAATTTGGTTTAGCACCTTTGCCGGCTTCAGAAACTCAACCCTCGCTGCTGGCGGCAACTGCAACACCAGCCAAGGCGCGTTATGACTGGGCGCAGCTGGACACTGTCGTCTCGGTGCCAAACGGATATCAGGCTGTGACGGCTGGCACATTAATCAAACAATGGCAGCAACAGCAGCGGCAGTATTTTCATTACCAAAGCACAGATGCCATTCGTAACTTGCCTGCTGTGATAGCGGTGCCCTGGCAGGCCAAACAACAGCAACAACAAGGTGTCAGCCTGGAAATTTACAGTCCTTATTTCAACCAAAACACAGATGTAACCATGCAGGCACTCACCCAAACCCTGGGTTGGTTTAACACCCATATTGGCGCTTACCCTGGTGATGCACTGCGGCTGGTGATGATGCCGGACATTGGCCCAACAGGCTATGCTTTACCACAGTTAGTGTTGATTAATCATAGGGTTGGCTTGCGGGCTCTTGCCGAACCTGAGGCCGGTTTTAGTCAGGTTTACCGCCGTGCAGTGCATGAAATGGCGCATCAGTGGTTTGGCCATGGCATTGGCAATGGTGTGGCTGGTGATGGTGCTTTTTTGGTGGAATCTTTGGCCAAATACGCCGAACTGGTGCTGATAGAACAACATTTTGGCCGGGACGCTATGCTGGCGCTGGTCGATTATGAGCAACATCGTTACCAAAGGGCCATGGCAGGTAGCAGGGCTGCGCAACAAAGCCTCGTCGATGCCGATGAAAGTTACGACCAATATTCACGCGCCACGCTGGTGTTTGCAATATTGCGCGCTGAACTCGGTGATGCGCTTATCACACAAGCTTTACGGCAGTTATGGCAACAACACCGCTACCCGGCAACACCTGCCAGCGCGATGGATTTTGTCCGGCAATTGTTGGCGATAAGCCCGGCGGAAAAACATGGTTTGATCCAACGGCTCTTGCTGGAAGCCGATAACGGGCAGTTATTAAAACCGGAATAAGCAGAATATTTGTTATATGGCGGCTGCTGTACCTTTGGGTGCCGGCCGCTGGGTCTTTGTTGCTGGTTGTTGTATTTAGCTGATATTTAACGTGATGTTGGTTTAGGTTTTAAGCTAATGTTTTGCCCTGTTTTAATAACAATAACAGCGTTGAGGTATAAACGATTTTTTCGTTATTCAGCTGGCGATAATCAAAAAAGGGCGTTACCAGCAGGTTGCGGTTGGGGTCTATGGCAAATTCTTCGTTCAGCCAGTGCAGCTCTGCTTGCAGGCCTTCGGCTAATAACTGTTTAGCATGGGTGCGGCCGGCAATTAAATGCATGTGATGTTGCGGTTGCCCTGCAACGCCAGCCAGGGGCAGATCAAGCTGCGGCGGACTAAATAACAAAGCGGTATTGCTGCCTTGTTGCAGCAGTATCTTGTCGCGAAATTCCTGCCAGCTGCTGGCCTGCCGCGCATAAGGAAACAGCTCTTTATCAAGTGCAAACAATAACTTGGCGTACACATTAAATATCTTGCGCCAGCCGTTACCACAATGGCGGTAAATCCGGTCTATATCGCCCGGCGCTAACGCCAGCACAGAATCCAGCTGTTGATATTCAGGCATCGGCGGCCTGTTTGCCAGATACACACAAAATTGCGCTTTGTGATCGCCAAAACCTAATTGCTGCAAAAAAACTCCCGACTTTTCAGATAATAAAGCAGCTCACCCCTCAGCATTTTTCACAGGGAAGAATCCGGCATCTCAAAACACCAACAATATTGCGTCTTGCCGAATGAATGCAGAAGCCTCTCGTCATCGTCGGGTGAACACAGATTTAAGCAAGCAAATAGATTTCGCGCCTTTTACGATGCAAAAGGCCGGTTTCCCGGCCTTCAGCTGTTACAGCTCAATATCATCTGTGCATCTAAGCTGTTATTTGGTTTCAGCTTTAATCATTTTGATATTGCTGACCACATCTTTGTCAAAAGTCAGGTCAATAGCTTTTGGCGCTTGTGGGTACTGCGCTAACAAATCCGGCAGCATTGGGTAAGTTTGTTGCAGTTTTGACAGGTCATAACTCCAAACGTCTTTGCCATCCGCTTGAGTTTTAGTAACCGGCTCGCCCAGTTTTTCCAGCACATAAGCACTTTTGGTTTTGCCCTGAGTTAAACCTAAAGCAGCGTTAATAGCGCTGTCGTAAGCGGCTTCTTTAGCACCATCGGCACTTTGTTTTACTGAGTCTGTGACGCTGCTTTTTACTGAGTCAGTGGCAGCTTTTAACCAGTCAGCTTGCACCGCAGCAGAAGCCAATACCAGGGTAGTGATTAAAGCGAATTTAAATTTCATGATGGGTTCTTTCCTTTGCTCATCAACAACAAGGCTGGCAGAGTGCATCCCTTGCCAGACGGCGCGCATGATAAAGCAAAAAGGCCTTGAACAAAACCCAAAACTGCAACAAACCACTAACTTCATTGTTCAGCTTACAAGCGGCAGTTGTAGATTTTGCCACCGGAGCTGGCATAAAAATCCAGCACAGCTTTTGCCTCCCTCTGCATAAAACCCCGCACCAGGTCGATACCGGCGTTTTGCAGATATTGATAAGACTCAGCAAACACCGGTCCTTCATCAAAACCTATAGCGCCGTTCCGGCACACAGCAAAGGGCTGACGTCACTCCAGATCACGGCAACCAGTCCGGCACTGTTACTAAAACCTGCGAAGAAGGACTGGTTAATAGATTGATTTTATTTGGCATTGTGAAGTCCTTACCTGTTATCAGGCTGCCGTTTTCCAGCACTGTTTTGTTTATTTTTTCCACTATCAAAAAACCAAATAAGCAATAAACCACCACATATATAACAAAAAAGAATATTGGATTGAGAAAATTTACTTTGGCTTTGTGGCAAAAATGACTATGATGCGCGAAATCATCCAGACGTCTAAATGTCTGGTTGATAATAAAGCAGTCAACCGACTGAAGTTACATGATGCTCACCGGATCACCGGAAGCCTGGGGTAGTTTGAAGGATTCCGCAGTATGAATTTTATTTTACCAAAGGGTTTAATACAGGGTTTACCGCAACCCTGGTTGAACACTGATCACCAGCCTCTTTGCGCTTGCCGCCTGCGAATGTGTTGCTGCTGTTGCTAAAACAGCAGGTTCATTTTTAGCGCTTATTGCGCTGCCACCATTTATTTAATACAGATTTTTGCCAGCTTCCGGCGCAACCAAATTGCCGGGCTTTGGCTTGCTTAGAGGTTTTTATGTCGACAAAATTTTCTTTTTCGCTGCTGGCTATTGCTGCGGCAGGCCTGACGCAAACTGTTTTTGCCGAAGAAATCGTGAGTACAGAGCAAAGTGTGCCGGAGCGCATCAGCGTGACAGGCTCGCATATCAAAAGAGTGGATCAGGAAAACGCCACACCGCTGTTGTTGTTATCCGGTGATGAAATCCGTGCCAGCGGTAAAGTGACCTTAACCGACGTATTACGTGATTTAACGGTGAATTCCGGCAATAGTTTTGACGAACAATACACCGGTAGTTTTTCCGCCGGCTCAGCTTCAATTGGCCTGCGGGGTTTAAGCCCAAAAAACACCCTGGTGCTGGTGAATGGCCAGCGTTTATCCAGTTATGGTTTTGCGCTGAACACCCAGGACAACTTTGTGGATTTAAATGCCTTGCCATTAAGCGCTGTTGAGCGGGTTGAAGTGCTCAAAGACGGCGCTTCTGCGGTGTATGGCTCAGACGCTATTGCCGGTGTGGTGAATATTATTCTGAAAAAGAACGTGCAACAGCAAGAGCTGACCTTAGGCGCAGGCCAGGCAACTCAAGGCGGTTTAGAGCAGTTTTCTGCCGCCTGGCTGGGTGGTGTGGGTGATTTAGACAGCGACGGTTACAACCTGAGTGTCAGCCTGGATTATTTTGACCGCGCCCATTTAGGTGCCGCTGAAAGAGACTTAGTAAAATCTGGCGATTTTCGCCATTTAGCCGGTGGCAAGTTAGCGGGCTGGAGCTCGGCCGGTGGTGCCACCCTGGCCAACCCGGCCAAACCTGAGCCTTTTACCAATTGCCCTGAAGGTTCGGCTCACAGGCCATGGAGCGATTTTACCCCGGGTCGCAGCGGTCAAACCTGTGCTTTTAACAGCCAGTCTTTTAACAGCCTGCAGCCTGAAGTGACCCGGCAGCAACTGTCGTTCAGCGGTACTGTTGCCGTGAGTGACCAGCTGCAAGCCCACGCTGAAGTGCTGTATAGCAACAACAGTTCGGCGATGATTTTTGGTGCGCCTTTAACAGTAGGCGCCGGTTTACGCGCTTATCAGCAACAAAACGGTACGCTGGTGGATATTCCGGTGGTGCTGCCGGTAGGTCACCCCGACAACAACACCGGCAAAGCGCTGCCTTTTGAATACACCTTTTTTGATTTAGGCCCAAGACTGAAAGACAACAAGCAGATTTTTAACCGGCTGCTGGCAGGCCTGAAATATCAGGGCACTGACTGGGATATCAATTTTAATGCGGTACAGTCGGCCAGTTTACAACGGGAATACGTGGATAACTTTGTCAACCGCTATGCCTTTGAACAAGCCCTTGCCAGCGGCAGCTACCGTTTTGATGGCCGGAACAACAGCGCTGAAGTGTTAGAAAAACTGCGCTTACAAACCCGCCGCCCAGGTGAATATCAGTTGTCGTCGCTGAACCTGACCGCCAGCAGCATTCTGGCCGAATTACCGGCCGGGCCTTTAGGTTTTGCCGCCGGGGTAGACCTTCGCCGTGAAAAAATGGCCGCTGGTACTTCACCGGAAGTATTGTCAGGCACAGAACTGCGCCCAGCCATTAACCTGGTGAATGGTGAACGCGATTTGCTGGCCGGTTTTGCAGAATTCAGTGTGCCGCTGGTGGAGCAACTGACTGCCAGTGTGGCAGGGCGCGCCGACCGTTATGACGATTCCGGCAGTGCTTTTTCGCCCAAACTGGGCCTGCATTATGTGTTAAATGACGACTGGTTGTTACGCACCTCCTGGTCACGCGGTTTTCGCGCGCCATCGCTGCCGGAAATTGCCAACAGCAATACCGTTAGTTATGGCTCGGCTATTGATGCAAAAGACCCACTGGAGCCGGGCTCACGCCGTGGTTTTACCCAGTTACGCTCGGGCAACCCAGAGTTAAAACCGGAACGCTCAACCAATTTCAACGCTGGGATAATTTGGTCTTTTGCGCCTAACGCCAGTTTGGGACTGGATTGGTTCCGCATTGAGCAACAACAAATTATTGGCCCGGATAACGCGCAGTTTTTATTAAACAATGAAAGCCAATACAGCGACCGTATTCGCCGCGACGCCCAGGGCCGGTTACAAACCATCAGTAACCAATATAAAAACCAGGGCAGCCGCGAAACCAGCGGTGTGGATATTGACCTAAATTATCAGCTGAAACTGGACGGCGGCGCTGTGGTTAAATTAAAAACCGCCTGGTCAAGACTATTGGATTACCGTCAGGCGTTAGTGGCAGGCCAGCCGCTGCAACAAGGTGCCGGCAATAACCTGTTTGGCGCGCTGCCTAACTGGCGCAGCAATAACAGCATCAGCCTGCAAGCCGGTAACTGGCAGGGCAACCTGAGTGCCGATTTTACCAGTGGTTATGATCAGGCCATTGCCAACCAAAGCAGTAACCCGGGTTTAAAAGCCCAGGTGGCCAGTTACACCCAGCTCAACAGCCAAATCAGCTATCTGGGTTTTGCCGACACTGTGCTGGCGTTGTCGCTGAATAACCTGCTGGACAGAGATCCGCCATTTGACGTGGCAGCAGGCGCCGATTACACCGACACCAGCTTGTATAACCTGCGCGGCCGGGTGGTGAATCTGAGTGTCAGTTATCAGTTTTAACGCAGCTGGGTGTGTGGCAGTTGGCACTGGTTGCCTGGCATTTGCCGCTGCTTTTTGTTTAGAACAGATTGCTGGCAAGGGCTTGCCGACAAGGGCCAGCTGGCAATAGCTTGTTGAGCCAGTGTTGGCCGCAGCAAGCTTTGCTAAACCACTCTTCACCAGTTTGCAGTTCTGCAAATAAGCCGAAAAAAATGCCAGTCCTGCAGCAGGGCTGGCATTTTCATTTTTAAGCTGCGGTTATAAAAAGCTAAACAACGTTTTCGTCAGCTTTTATAAAGCGTTCGTTTTTATAAGGCGTTAGCTCTTATAAGGCATTGGGCCCAGATAGTCTTTTTTACCTACATCCACACCGTTGTGACGCAAAATGGCGTACGCCGTAGTGACATGGAAATAAATATTCGGAATGGCATGTTGGACGGCAAATTCAAAACCTGTCAGGTACTTACCTTCCCAACGCGGCTGAGTAATTTGACGCTCAGCCGCTTCTGCAAAATCAGCAGCGCTGAAGTTCTGTAAATAGGCCAGAGTTTCAGCAATACGGGTTTTTAACTCAGGCAAAGTGCTTTCAGTGTCAGCATGTTTAGGCGCGCTGTCGGCAACGCCAGCTAAACGGGCAACACCCAACTTGGCAGTATCACAGGCAATTTGCACCTGACGGATCAAATTAAACTGGTCCGGCGCTAAACGGGCGTTTAATAACACCGAAACATCATATTTTTTCGCACTGGCAGCCAGCTCAGCTTTATCCAGAATGGCATCAAGGTTTTTCAGCATTTTGCTAAATTGCACAACGGTCAGATCATAAAGCATGGTGATTTCCTAATCGGCTTAAGGGCAGACTCTGAGATGGGGTGGGTTGCTGCTGAATTCAACAGCGGGTTGGTTTTATCCGGGCGGGATATGGGGCTTCTGGTTTTGCGCGGCTTGATTTGCAATTCAAATTTACCTGATGTCGGCGGCATGGCGCAAAAAGCCGCACATCGGGTTGACGTTGCCGCCAGCGCTTTTGCTGGCGATAAAATTTGTTTGTTATATGCCATCATCGCCACTACAATCAATGCGCATTACTAATACGCACGGAGTTGCTTTATGAGAACCACATTTAGTGCACAAGCCCCAAAAAAGGCAACAAACCTTAGTTTAAACAGTGAGTTACTTGCTGAAGCTAAACGCCTTAATATCAACCTGTCCGCTACACTGGAAAAAGCTTTAGAAAAAGAGGTTTCCGCCAGATTAAAAGCTGAATGGTTAGAGCAGAACGCCGAATCTATTCAGGCTTACAACGAGCTTACTGAAAAACACGGTCTTTTTTCTGATTCATACCGGGTATTCTGATGTCTCAATTTATTCTTTATAAAAATCCCGACAATAATACTTCTAAAGCCTATCCCTATTTTGTTGACGTGCAAAATGAGTTGCTAAGTACCTTAAATACCCGATTGGTCATTCCACTGACACCGCTTTATTTATTAGAAAAAAAAGCACCAAGCCATTTGTGTCCGACCATCCATATTGAACAAGGCGACTTTGTCGTTCTTACACAACAAATGGCGAGTATTCCAACCAAAATATTAGCCGAGCCAGTCACAGACTTAAGCCCTTTCAGAGATGAGATTATCGCCGCTATCGACTTTCTGATTACTGGCATATAACGTGCGGCCGCAAAGTGCCGCGTCTTGTGATGCATTGAGTCGTACCACCAAACCTGAATTTCCTTTTTTGCTAAATCAACACCCGTGATTGTCGTATGCATGTTGGACTGCAAATATTCTTGTGTGAGCGCTGAAATATTAATCCAGTGCATTGAATTCGGGGAGTCCATTTATCTTAGCGGGGGGAAAACGGTATTACGCGAGGTGACTCGCGTTAGCGGAAACTTGTTGCTAATTTCGATATTAATTAGGTATTTTTGAAATTAACAATATTATTCCAGTTAATTTGCTTGCACTATGGAGATGGAGTTTTAAGTAGATGGCAAAAAAAGATATGTGGGAAATTCAGGTCAGCCATCAGAAGCTAAATAAGTATCGAAGCATTCGTGGTTCTGACCGCTTTATTGTTGAACAAAAGGCTTCAGCACAAAAATTAATTTGGGAGGAAATGTGGCAAAAAAAGGTTTTGAGTGAGAAAAAATCGGCCGCCAGAGAATCTCAAATTCGCAATAAAGAACAAAAGAAAGAGCTTGCTGCTTTAAAGACTGAAGATGCTCAGAATGAACTTGATTGCCTTGATAATATTTTGACGAACTCCTTATCTGTAAATAACAATATTGATTGGGCATCTCTGATTCAGAAAAATAAGTTTCCGATGAATAAACCTCAGAAACCCTCTATCCAAGAACTACCAAAAGAACCACAAAAAACTGATTCAAAATATAAGCCTAAATTAAACCTCTTTGACAAAATTTTTAGAAAACGTCGTGAAGCTAAGGAAAACTCGTTAGAAAACATGTTCTTCTGGGATAAACAGGACTGGCACAATGAACTATCGAAGATAAAAGAAAAAAATAAACAAAGAGAAAATCAGTACAAAATTGACCTATCTAATTGGGAGGTTCAAAAAAAGGAATTTGAACAAAACCAAGAGAAAAATAATCAAAAAATATCTGATCTCAAAGATAAATATTACAAACTAGATCCAGAAGCAGTTACTTATTATTGCGATATGATCCTCAGTCAATCAATATATCCAGAGTATTTCCCTCAGACATGGGATTTAGAGTACCAAGAGAACTCAAAAATGCTGGTTATCGATTACTCGTTACCTGACATCGAATCTTTGCCAACACTTAAAAGTGTAAAGTATGTGGCCACGAAAGATGAATTCGTTGAGTCCTTTATATCAGAATCTAATCTGAATAAAATCTATGACAATTTACTGTACCAAATATCACTACGAACCATACACGAGATTTTTGAGTCGGACTCTGCTTTAGCGCTAGATATGCTTGTCTTCAACGGATGGGTATGCTCCATGAATAAAGCAACCGGACAAGAGGTTCGAGCCTGTATTCTCTCCTTGCAAACTAGTAAAGATGAATATTTGGCGATAAATCTTAAGCACGTCGATCCAAAATCCTGTTTTAAACAGTTAAAAGGTGTTGGCAGCAGTAAATTACATGGGTTGTCACCTGTCGCTCCGATAATAGCAATTAACAAGGAAGATCATCGCTTTGTTTCACCATATACGGTCGTAAATGGTTTGAAAGAAGCAGACAATTTGGCTGCAATGGACTGGCAAGATTTTGAAAACTTAATCAGAGAGATTTTTGAAAAAGAATTTGCCACTTCTGGAGGTGAAGTAAAGATCACACAGGCCAGTCGAGACGGGGGCGTCGATGCTATAGCGTTCGACCCAGATCCAATAAGAGGCGGTAAAATTGTTATTCAGGCGAAACGCTACACAAATGTTGTCGGAGTTTCATCGGTCCGAGACCTTTATGGCACCACGCTTAATGAAGGTGCGACAAAAGGCATTTTGGTGACAACCGCAGATTTCGGTCCTGATGCTTACGAGTTCATTAAAGGCAAACCACTGACTTTGTTAAATGGCAGCAACTTGCTCCACCTTTTGGAGAAACACGGACACAAAGCCAAAATCGATTTACAAGAAGCAAAGAAAATCCTTAATGGGAAAAGTTTGTAGCTAACTCCATTCGTGAGTAGGGTTAGGTCAAAACCGCCAGGGAGCAGGTCAAATTGCAATGTACGTTGTTTTTTCTTTTGCACACGGACAAACCAAATAACCATTCCAGCGCTTTTGCTTCCCCGCTAAGACAAGCCGATAAAAATTGAAAGTTTGAGGTTTTAAGACGCCAACTGTCTGAGGCAAGCGACGTTAGCGCTTGCCGAGTTTTGGCGGCGCCTCAAACTTTTGATTTTTAGCGGGCTTTCGAAGGCTTAACGGGGTCGTTTTTTATGTCACTTTTTGTCGACACAAAAAGTGACTCGCCCGCCGGGGCGAAACCCGGCACCCGCGCCATGCCGCATGGCATCAAAAAAACCATCACTGCCAGTAACTTGCAAGGCAACCTACACCTGTAACCTAAGCTGCAAGCTGAAAACCAGCAGCTACCTCGTCATCTTCTTCACAAACACCACCACAAACAGCGCTATGGTAAAACTGCCGGTAAAAGCCTCCACGGCCGCCACCAGTCGCGACAGGCCTATGGGGGTGATGTCGCCGTAACCCAGGGTGGTAAAAGTCACCACTGAATAATATAAACAAGTGCCAAATAGCTGAAGTTGCTCAACAAAAGAAGCGCTGGCTTGAAACTGTAGCAGTTCACCGGCGCTCACTACCCCCAGGAAAAAGTAGGCAATAGCACAACAAAAAATCAGCAACAGCGAAAACAGCACCACCCGGATGGGCTCTTCACCATAACCACAAAACACATCGATGAGTTTGGACAAAAAGCGTTTTTGACTGAATTTAGGGTACTGGTAACGGCGCATCCGCAGCTCTTGCTGAATATACAAACCCGACAATACAAACAAACCTTCGTGTTCGGCGGCTTTGCGTAAATCGCGGTAAATTTCTTCTGATTGTTCAAAATAATCCAGCGCCAGTGCCTGATCGCCGGCCTTCACCGCCTGTTGAGCTATGCCTTCCTGCCGCAGTGTTTTGCCAAGTTGCATATTCTCCAGCCTGGCACCGGCCCATTTTACGCCCAGTAAATTGGCCTGCTCTGCCTTAACCCAATGCACATTGGCTTCGCGTAAATCGGCTTTCATTAAATTGGCCTCGGTTAAATTGGCTTTATATAAATGCGCACCTTGTAAGTTGGCTCTGTATAAGTCGCTGAAACTTAGATCAAAACCAGGCTGGCCTGGCGCTGCCGCTAAATTCAGCCCGGCCAGTTGTGCTCTTTTTAACGCCAATCCACGCAGCTGACCACCATTACGGGCATATTGCTCCAGTGCGGTTTTGTCTTCGGCTTTGTCTTTGCAAATAGTGGGGTCGTGCCAATAACACAAACCGGAAGGGCCGGCAGGTGCGCTGCAACCATGTTGTGGGTCTTCTTCCTGATAACAACAACGGAGTTCGGCTGGCATAAACAGTAGCTGCACTGAAAACTGAAGGTTTAACAAGTGTAGTCAGGGCTTGGGCAGAATTCTGCGGCGTTAAA
>JAYRUI010000047.1:0-11139 GCA_041919175.1 Rheinheimera sp.
GTCGCTGCAATCAACAAGCCCAAAAAAAACGACGCTAAAAAGCGTCGTTTTTAAAATCCACGCGCCATGCCAGGCGCTTCAGGCACCCAGAGCCTACTCACAGCCCATCACCACAGCATCAGCGCCAAGTTTGGCCACCGGCTGAATTTGCAGTTGGTGGAAACTTAGTTTCAGCGCTGCAGTGCTTTGTAAGGTAAAGACATTGTTCACTTGCGCAAAATCTACGCCTTGTTTGGCAAAACAGTCCAGGCTCAGATGCAGTTGTTGCCAGCTGCCTTCTGGCAGAGCGGCGAGCGCCTTGCTGATATCCTGAGATGCATTACAACCTTCGCCACCACAGGCCATCGCCACTGATACTTTGCCAAGAATTGCGCTGTCGCGTTTTAACGTGATACTTAATACCGAAGGCTGTTCACGGTAAGCCCTTAAATCTCTTGGGAAATTACTGATAAGCGCAACGCTGCTGCTCGCAGTGCCGGAAGCTTCGCTAAACACCAGTTCGCGGGCGTCTTCCTGCACCTGATAATCAAAACTTCTGATACTGACCGCACCTAACGTTTGCTGGCTGCTGCTCACCGGCGCTGTTTGCTTGCCGCTTTGTAACAGCAGTTGCCATGGCGCTTTTACGTCGCGGTTAAACAGCGGCATTGCCGATAAGTTGGTTGTTGCATCAGTAATTTCTTCACTTAACAATGTCGCTTCGGCGCTGGTTTTGTCTGCGTAAGTCAGGCCATAGCCATAAGGGTAAAGTGGCTGGTAGTTTTCATCACCGCGGTTGACCTGATGTTGATTCGGGCTTTGCGGCCAGGAAAAACTCAGTTTGCCGTGGAAATCCTGTTGCACTTTGCCGACCGCGCTCTGGAACAACACCGGCGCTATGGCCGAACCTTCGCTGCCCGGCAGCCAGATAGCGACAAAAGCATCAGAGCTATTGATTTCAGGGTTCACCCACAGTGGCCGGCCGCTGATAAAGAGCGACACCACTTTAATGCCGTCGGCTTTGAGTTTTTTCAGCATCGCTAAATCAGTTTTATTGCCGCGCTGGTATTCCAGGTTGTCGATATCACCGTTGCCTTCGGCGTAAGGCTGTTCACCGTACACCACAATAGCCACGTCCGGTTTTTGCTGGTAACTGCCGTCAGTGCTGAGTTCTGCTGTGCCACCTGCGGCTTGCACCTGCTGTTGAATGCCGCTGAAAATTGAGCTGCCACCCGGGAAGTCGCTGTTTTGATTGCCGGTGCCTTGCCAGGTGATGGTCCAGCCGCCACTTTGCATGCCAATATTGTCGGCGCCAATACCTGTCACCAGTACTTTTTGTTTTGGGTTCAGCGGCAAAATATTGTTGTTTTTCAAGAGCACCAGCGATTTTTGCACTGCTTGCGCTGCAATAGCTCTGTGCTCTGCTGAACCTATCAGTTCAGTTTTACCGGATAAAGGCCGGTTGGCCGGGCTTGGTTTATCAAACAGGCCTGCACGTAGTTTTACCCGCAAAATGCGCCGCACCGCATCATCAATACGGCTTTGTGGAATTTCACCGGCGTTGGTTTGGGCTATCAGGTTTTCATACAAAGGTTTCCAGGCGGCGGTGGGCACCATGTACACGTCTAAACCTGCTTTGGCAGCTTGTGCACAATTTTCGTTGCTGCAGCCCGGAATTTGGCCATGACCGTTCCAGTCACCCACCACTAAACCATCAAAACCCATTTTGGTTTTCAGCACATCGGTTAACAGATAAGGGTTACCGTGGTTTTTCACCCCATGCCAGCTGTTAAAAGACGCCATCACGGTTTGGGCGCCGGCGGCAAGGCCACCGACATAACCCTGGGCGTGCAGACGTACTAAGTCGGCTTCGCTGGCAATATTGTCGCCCTGATCAATACCGCCTTCGGTGCCACCATCCCCTAAAAAGTGTTTGACTGTGCTGATAACTCTCTCGTTACCGAGAAAATCTGCATCTGTGGTGGCGCCTTGTAAACCCCGTACTATAGCGCCGGCGTACGAGCGCACAATGTCCGGATCTTCCGAATAACCTTCATAACTTCTGCCCCAGCGGTCGTCCCGCACCACAGCGACAGTGGGCGCAAACACCCAGTCGATACCTGTTACCATCACTTCGCGGGCTGTGGCGTGGGCTATTTGTTCAATCAGTTTTTCATCTCTTGCCGCGCCTAAACCAATATTGTGCGGGAATAAGGTGGCGCCAATCACATTGTTGTGGCCGTGCACTGCGTCTGTGCCCCAGAAGGTTGGAATAGTGGAGCCGTCTTCAGAAGCGTCGATGGAAGCCTGATACATTGCTTCGGCCAGTTTGATCCAATCTTGTGGCGTGGCGTGTTTATTCCCATCCGGGAAAGATCCGCCGCCATTGAGGTAAGAGCCAAAACCATATTTGCGCATATCGGCCACTGTGATGTCGCGGATCTCAGGTTGGATCATCTGGGCAATTTTTTGCTCCAGCGTCATCGAGCTTAAAATTTTCTCCAGCCGCGCTTCGAGTTCAGCGTTGGCAGGGATAGCCGGTTGTAGTTGTGGCCATAAAGTCAGATCCCCGGCGGTGGTGTTGTTGAGTCTTTTGTCAGGTGTTGCAGCAGCTTGCTGATCCTTTGGGCTGAGTTGTTGTGCATCAGGTTCAACACTGGCGGGCTGACAACCCATCAGGGCAAGCAGCACTGCACTGCCAAGAAGTGGTAAAGGCTGGGTGACACCGCTGGAATATGGCTTCATCAGGTCGGATCCTTGTTGTGACATTCTTATTTTTGCTGTTGATCTGTCAGCAGCGCGCAGAAGAGCAACAAATATGCGTTTTGTGCTGCTGATTTGGATGTTTTTTAGTGCTCACAGCGGCAGTTTCACTGCCTGAAAGCGCTTTCATTTATAGCATAAATTTTCAGCGAGGCAATCATTATTGTCCTTTTGCGACTGTTGCCAGCCCCGAATATCTGAGTGGTATCTGCGTGGTATCTGAGTCGCTGGCGCTATTTTGTGCTTAAAAATTGCGTTGTTGTCTGATTTAAACACGACTTTGGTCGGAAAGAGCCGGAAATCTTTTGCCATTAAATGTTGATTGTCGGCATACTGAGCATATTCCCACCGCAATACATCAGGCTTATTGTCTGAAGAATGCAACCAGGTGACTAATTTTGCGACAGAAGTGGTTTCAGCAGCGCAGCAGCTGCAGTGACAGTATTTGTGATGTACTGATGCTGGCTTGTGTGTTGGTTTGTATGTTGGCAGTGTGGCCGGCATTGGCCGACCATGGGTTGCAACAAAAAAACGATCCACATCGTAAAGCCCGCATTGTATTTACCTCTGAAATGCCCCGTATTGCCGAAACAGAGCAGGGGGACTACGCCGAACTGGCGACGCTGTTAAAACAATACCGCCGGGAACCACAGCCGCTGTTTTTTCTGTTTGGCGGCGACAGTTTAGGCCCCAGCACTTTGTCTTCTTTTGACCGTGGTGCCCATATCATCGACTTGCTGAATTTACTGGAGCCCGACGCCATGGGCGTTGCTAAAAGGGAATTCAGTTTTTTTGAAGACGAATTGTCACAACGTAGCTATGAAGCTTCTTTTCCGCTGGTGGCCAGCAACTTGTTTGACCCTATTACAGGTGCGAATTTAGACGGCCTGGAAAGCAGTGTGCTGGTGCAGCAGGGACAGGTAAAAATTGGTGTGATTGCTGTATTGTCACCGGCAGCCCAGCAGCAATACCCACTGAAAAGGGTGATGATTTTTGATCCTCAAACTGCAGTGCGGGAACAGTCGGCGTTATTACGCCGCGCAGGTGCTGAGCTGGTTGTGCTGTTGTATACCGCCAATTTTGATTTTATTGAATCACTGCTGCAACAGCAGGTGGTGGATTTGGCTTTGCGTAAAAATCAGTTGTTTCGTTTAACCAGCGAGGTCAAAAAGCCAGAGTCCCCCCGTCATATCAATCTGATGGCCTCAGGCGAGGTTGCAGTGCTGGATTTAGAATGGCACAAAAACGAACCTGCCGGTCTGAAGGTTGAAAGCGAAGTTGTGCTGTTAAAAAACTTTGCGCCAGAGCCTTTGGTATTAAATCTGGTGAAAACCCACTCGGCCCGCTTACAACAATTGCTGGGCGAAAAAATTGGGGTCACTCAGGTGGCGCTCGACAGCAACAGAAAGTCGGTTCGCAGTGAGGAAAATGCTTTTGCCAATTTGATGGCTGATGCCATTCGCAGCCATGCCGGTGCTGAGATTGCGGTGATTAACTCCGGCAATATCCGGGGTGAAAAACAATATCCGGCCGGCACCACTTTAACCAGGCGCGATATTGCCATGGAGTTGCCTTATCGTAATCAGGTGGTGTTGCTCTCCATCACCGGCCAGCAATTGTTGTTAACGCTGGAAAACTCTTTTAGTGAATTAGAGTTGCTGCGTGGCCGTTTTGCGCATGTTTCTGGCATGCAAATTCGTTTTACAGTACTAAAGCGGTAGGGCAAAGGGTGGTTGATGTCCGTATTCAGGGCAACAAGCTCGAGCCAACCCGTGTTTATAAACTGGCGACTTTCGATTATCTGGCAAATGGCGGTGATGGTTACACGATGTTAATGGAGTTGCCGCAGCATACTTATCCTAATCAAATGAACAAGTTAGTCTCTGAAATTGTGGTGGACTATATCAAACAGCAAGCCACCATAGCGCCAGTGCTGGAAGAGAGAATGGTCGATGTGGGGCGGCAGGAACCATGAACCAGTCAAACGCAGTGCCGGTGCGCCGGCGTTATTCCATTACCATGATGTTGAGCTTAGCTTCGTTGCTGGTGCTGTTGTTGTTTGTTGCTATGGCGGTGTTGATGCAAAACCGGTTGGGCAGTTTTCAGCAGTTGCTGCAAAATATCACCGGCTCTGCGATCCCTGCCGTGGTGCAATCAAGCAGGGTATATAGCCAAATCAATCAGTTACTTTATTTAACTGAGTCGCTGAGCCGCGCGCCAAGCCAAGCTGTGCGGCACAATCAATATCAGGACATTCAGCAGAATCTGGAAGGGTTAAATAACCTGACCAAAGAATGGCAACAGAGCAAGTACCCCAACAGGTATCAGCATGCGCAATTGGTGGCGATGACTGAAGAAATCGACAATCTGAATGAGCTGATGACCGAAAAGCTGGACTTGCAAAGTAAATTGCAAAGCCGGCAACAGCAAATTTATCAGTTGTATGAACAGGTCCAGTTGTATACCGCCCAGCTGGCAGAAAAAGATGAACAAAAACACAGTCTGTGGTTGCTTGAGTTCGCAGGCTCTGTGGCTTTGTCGGGCAAAGCCGGTAACACCAATCGTATTATGCAGTTACGTCAGTTGCAAAAGCAGATTGAAACCCAGCTGCAACAACAGCGTCAGGCCAGAGCGCCTTTAGTGGCGGAATTTGCTGTGTTTTCAGAGCAGTCAGATCAACAACTGCATTCGTTATTATTGGAAAGTGATGGTTTATTGCCACTGCGTTTGCAGCAGTTAAAAGTGAGTGGCAAGGCGACAGGTCGTGGTAATTTTGTGCGTAACCTGGTGCTGGATTACGCCCGGCTGGCACAAAACAGCGCTTATGATATCAGCGCTACCGTGCTTGATGACGCTGAGCAAATTCAGAACCAGCTCAAGCGGGACAACCGACAAATTTTATTCGGTGCCGTGCTGGTCATTCTGTTTTTGTTGATGGCGATTGCGCTGGTGCATCGCCGGGTGGTGCGCAGGCTGGAACAGCTGAACCATAATGTGCTGTTGCAGGTGCAAGGCAAAAATACCCGCTTTGATATTGATGGTCATGACGAAATCGCCGCTATTGCCCGCTCTTTTGAATATTTCGCCAGCACAGTGAATAAACAACAACAAGAGCTGCAACAGCTGTCTTATACCGACAGTTTAACCGGCCTTGCCAACAGACGCGCTTTTGAACTGCAATTTGCGCAGGCTTTGGTGCAGGCGCAGCGCCAGCATTGGCCTTTGACACTGATGATGATTGATGTGGATTGTTTTAAAGCTTACAACGATCATTATGGCCATCAGGCCGGTGACGACACGCTGCAACAAATTGCGCAATTGTTACAGCAGGGCATAAACCGCGGCAGCGATTTGGTTGCACGTTATGGTGGTGAAGAATTTATTGCGCTGTTACCGGAAACAGACGCTAAAGGTGCAGTGGCTATTGCCGATCAGCTGTTGCATTTATTCCGCCAGGCAGCTTTGCCGCACCAATTTAATCTGGCGGGAGATTATGTCAGCATTAGTTTGGGCATTTGTTCGGTGAATGCCGCCAGCAGCGAGGACTACAACAGGCTGTTACGCTTGGCAGACAACGCGCTGTACCAGGCCAAAGCCAATGGCCGCAATTGTTATTATGTCAGTCAGTAGCGCCGCCCTGTTGGGACGCTGCACTCAGCGTCAGGTTCCCCGGGCTGCCATTCACACCATTCTTTGCTCAAAGCTGTTATCCGATGTTTTTAGCAAATGCCGTTTGTTGTTTATCTGCCAGATAAAATCTTTCGCGATACGCCTTGGGGGTCAGGCTGGTGTATTGCTGAAATAATTTGCGAAACGAAGATACATCCTCATAACCGACCACAGGTAATAACTGCTCCACCGGCAGCAAGCTGCTTTCCAGCAATTGTTTGGCTTTTTCAATGCGTAACTTTTGCAGATAAGCCATAGGCGTATCGCCTGTGCTTTGTTTAAACCGTCTTAACAAGGTTCTCGGGGTTAATGCAAAGTGGTCTGCCAGCTGCGTCAGTTCAATGTTTTCAGACAGATGCTTACGCAAATATTGTTGTACCTGAGCTATTTTGTCGTCCTGATGGGGCAGCAGTTGTTGCAGCGTTAAATATGGCGCTTGGGATGCACATTGTGGATCGGTCAGCATAATTTTGGCCATTTGCCGGCTAAATCTGGCGCCCTGCTGTTGTTGGGTTAAGGCCAGGCAAAGTTCGATATAAGCACTGGTTGCGCCGGCGGTATATAAGCCGCTGTGCTGCTGTATCTTTTCATCCACCGCCAGTTGCACTTGTGGGTAAAGTTCACGAAAAAAGTCGGCTAAAAACCAGCAGGTGGTGGCGGTTTTGTCATTAAGCAACCCTGTTGCGGCCAGCGCAAAACTGCCATTACAGCTGGCAGCAATAGGCACGCCTTTTTGATGCACCTGATGGAATAACTGCTGTTTTTCTAAAAACAACCGGTTGACGGCGAATAAAGCTTCGGCACTGTGGGCATAACTGCCGGGGATCAATAATAAACTGGCTTGCTCCAGCGCCAGCGGTTGGCAGTTTAAGTTAATAAAACCATCCTGATAACTTAAAGCGCCGTCAATATGCATCAGTTTGACCTGATACAATGCATCCGGCTGAGGGTTTTGATGGCGGGCGAGGTCATTGCAAAAGCGGAAATAATCCTGCATTCCACAAACCTGCCCCAGACATACGCCCGGATAAACCAGAATCACCACAGTATTCATTTTGTCTTTATTCGCCTTTTTAATGTCTGTATTGCCACTTTAGGCTGATGCTGCCTGCTTGTAAAGTGGCAGGGTCAAAAGGCAATCACATGGAGCAGCGTATGAAACTGACAAACTCGCAATGGATAGCACTGCTGTTGCAGTGGGGGGCGGTTATTTGGCTGAATCTGCGTATTGAAGCTGACTTGTTTAATCAGCTGGTACTGGTGCCTTTGTTATTAATACTCAGCCTGGTGTTGTTATCACGCACAACAGACTAACAGCGCTTTGTCATATCGGCCGGTTGGCGTTGTGTGGCAGGGCATGAAGTGAGATGGCGTGGCAAGGAATTAGTGCAGCAGCGGCCTTGCCGTTGTGGTGCCCTGGTTATTTTCCAGGCTGTTGCGCGCATAAGTACAGCGCTCATCTTCGGCCAGATGTTGCCGTCGATATTGCGCTCTGGCAGCAGTTAAAGCAGCCTGTTGTTGCAATACCGCAACAGTGAAATTTTCGTTGTTGGTGCTTTGCTGCAGCATGCGCCTGAACCAGAACAAACCTTGTGCCAGCGTGCGCTGGCACAAGCGCCATTGACCTGCTTTTGCATAAGTTTCTGCCAGATTCAGCAGCACCACCGCAAAGCAGTTCGTGGGCAAACAGGCTTCTTCAATACTCAGCTCAGCCGGGCAACAGACAAAAGCACAGTGATACCAGACAGGCCAGACATCGGCCAGCGCCTGCCGGTAACAATACACCGCATGGTTGAGGTGTTGTTGCTGATAAGCCGAATTGCCTTGTGACATCCAATATTGCCAGCTTTGCATTTGTTGTCCTTATTGCGAGTTATTCTCATTTATTTGCTGGTCCAGCCTAGCTGAAGTGCTTGCGCTTTGCTAGAGTAAATGAAAACTATTCTCAACAAATGAGATCATACAAAGATGCCGGAGCACATCATGAATAAAAAACAACTACGTAAAAAAATCTGGCCGCTACTGATAGTGTTTGCTGTTACAGCCGGACTTTATCTGCAGCATCAATATGGTTGGTTTGCACCACAAGCAAACCCGCTGCTTTAACGGCTGCGCCAGGCTGTTGCTGCGATGTCGGATTCGGATTGCAGCCTTGTTGATAAACTTCAGTTAAAGCGCCGGAACAGCACAATAAGCTGCTGTTTTGGCTAAGACTCCGGGTAAAAAAGCGTATTTTTGCTGTGCCTTGTTGTTTTTTATGCGCCTGATCAAAACCTGATGTTTTCTGTTGTGGATAATCATCCATACTCAAGCGGCAGCCGTAGATCTGCGTGCAAGATAAAAACAACAGGAGCAACACCATGAGTCAACTCGATCGTCGTAATTTTCTGAAATTATCCACCGCCACTCTGATTGGCGTCACTATGGGTGGCACCAGCCTGCGTGTATTTGCGGAAGAACAGGTAAAGCTTGATGACCCGATGGCGGTCGCCATGAAGTATGTGCATAAATCCACAGTTGAAGGTTCAACCTGCAGTAACTGTATGCAGATTAAAGGTGATGCCAAAGCCGAGTGGCGCCCTTGTAATATTTTCCCGGGTAAACTGGTGAATAATAATGGCTGGTGTGCAGCCTGGGCAAAAGCGGCAGCCTAAAGCCGGAATAGCCAATATGAGCTGCTGTACAGGCAGCAGCTCTTTTCATGCCCCGCTAAACCAATATTGTGATTGTTACCAGGCTAAGCTTGCCGTCAGCGCTGATCCAGCTCAGTACAGCTATCGTAAAACAGGCAATTACTGTTAAAAAACATCTCAACAAGCATGAGTTCAGCCGATTTTTCTGCTGCGGATCTTACCCGTATTATTGAAATGGCGTGGGAAGATCGCACGCCTTTCGAAGCCATTGAACATTTGTATGGTCTGAATGAACCTGCGCTCAGGTTGCTGATGCGCCGCCATCTGACTGCATCAGCGTTCCGGCGCTGGCGGGCGCGGGTTAGCGGCCGTGTCACTAAACACCTTCAGCTGCGCAATCCACAAATCAGCCGCGCTTATTGCCCCAGCCAATACAAAGGCTAAAGCTGTTCTGCCACAAGCTATGGCACAATAGGCTATAGACCGAAGCCATCCGGAGTTATTGATGAAAGACGTAATTTTTTTAACAGGCGGCGCACAACGCGTTGGCCTTTATTGTGCACAAAAGCTGCAGCAACAGGGTTATCAGCTGATCATCAGCTACCGCACCCGTCATGCTGCTGTGGATGAGCTGGAACAAGCCGGTGTCATTTGTCTGCAGGCTGATTTAACGGATCTGCAAAGTGTGCAGCAGCTGGTGCAGGCTATTCAGGCGGCCACACCCAGACTCAGAGCCATTATTCATAACGCATCTGATTGGAAAAAAGACGTGCCTTTGACACCTGGTGGAGATCTTGCTGCACAGCTGGAAGAAGACAGTTTGGTTTTTGACGCCATGATGGCGATTCATGCGAAAACTCCTTATTTGCTGAACCGGGCTTTATTGCCGTTGTTGCAGGCGCAGCTGCTGTCAGCTGGCGGTGATGCCATGGCCGATATCATTCATATCAGCGATTTTGTTGCTTCTGTTGGTAGTGAAAAACATCAGGCTTATGCCGCTTCCAAAGCAGCGCTGGAGAATCTGACTTTTTCACAGGCCAGGTTATTGGCGCCAAACATTAAGGTGAATGCGATAGCACCGGCCTTATTAATGTTTAATCAGGGCGATGACGAAGCCTATAAACAAAAAGCTTTGGCGAAATCCCTGCTTGGCATAGAGCCAGGGCCCGGTGAAGTGCTGGCGACCATTCAGTATTTGCTGCAAAGCCGGTATATCACAGGCCGGGTGCTGGCGCTGGATGGTGGCCGTCAGCTGAAATTGCCTTAACATAGTGTCTGGTAACCTTAGAGTGCAGCAGCAAGCTGGTGTCAGCGGCAGGTTAGCACGGCCTTATTTTCGCAATGGGCCAGAGCATAGAGCGGGTGCTGATGTCAGTTTTGCCGATCTGGTGAAAATTTTTGGTTTTCAGAGTATCCGGATTGGTCGCTGGGTCAGTGCCTCAGAGCAACAAATCGCCGCCAATTTGTTTTTTGATGCACTCTGCGATTTGCAGTTGTTATTGCAGGTGCCCAATAAGGTGATTTCACTGAATGAAACCCTGGCTTTAACTTTTGGTATTGGCGGCAGGCCGGGCAGCTGCGCCCATTATCAGCCACAAGGCCGTATTCTGGCGCTGGCGAAAAATGCCGGCGGTGGCAGTCTGGCGCATGAGTGGTTTCAAAAGCGCTAGGTGGATCTTTTTCTCTATTTTTGTATTTAAAAACTTGATTTTAAATCCCAGACTTACCATATATAGACCATAACGGTTTTTGTATCCTTGGTAGCTGTGTATGTCGGACATTCTTAAGATCGCGTCGCAAAAGTATGGTAGCAATGTATTCTTTAACAGTGACAACTGTGTATTGCTGCTTCCCACATTTTTTAGTTTACATACGAGCAGGACAGGTAAGGTTTTTTCGTTTCATTCTTACTTAGATGAAAACGGTGAGGCACAAAGGCGGTCGGTGCTAGAAACACTGTCACCAACAACAAGAAATATCTACATCAACAGATTGCATCAATTTTTGAACTGGCTAAGTGATTACGATAAAGAGAACGGTACATCGCATCTAGCTACCCACAACAACCTCCCTGCCGAACTCATCAACAAAGAAT
>JAYRUI010000048.1:0-1968 GCA_041919175.1 Rheinheimera sp.
TCATTTTGCGCCGGACAATACCTCGGCGCTTCAACACAACGACCGGCCGGATAACTGATAAATAAATCAGCACCGTTGAGTTCCCTGCCATTATCCTGAGTGGCAGCGGAACCTGTATAACGGGCATTCAGCCGAAGCTGGCCGGCATCGGCGTAATTCACGGCAATAGTTGCCTGCCCCTGAGCGTTAAAATCCAGCGTCAGGTCGCTACCGGCTGCAAAACTGCCGCCAAGAGCCCGTGTTGTGGTGCTGTGCGTCACTGTGACGGCTTGTGCCGGTATAGCCGCCGGCACCGCTGGATTGACATAATCCGACCAAAACCGCACCACGCGACTGACGTTGGCAAATGAAGGCACACATTGTTGAGTACCATCACTTTTAACTGCCCGAACCAAAATGCCATTCGCAGGCTTAGCCGCCAGTTTATTCGGTACATCAAACAGCAAACCTGAATCAGAAAACACCACATTACAGTTTGCTGCCGATAATGAAGCGCCAATCTGGCACAAAGTGGTGCTCAGTGGTTTAGTTGAAGGTGTTGAACCTGACACCCCTACTTTGACCGTTATTGGGGTGTTTTGCCTTAAAGTGGCCGTGGCGGTGCCGCCGCTAAAAGTCAGCACATTGCCCACCAAACCGCTGCCACTGACCCAACCTGACGCTGGTGTTAAAGTGGCCGAAACCTGGCCTGTGACTAACTCTGTACAAGCGGCATTTTTGCAAGCTTTAATGGTAAAAACTTCGTCTTTACAGGTCAGCGCCTGACCTGAATAGGCAAATTCAAAATGATCAATTTGTTCACCAACAGGCTGCGAGTTGATTGCACAAATTTGTACGTTATCCAGTTCATGTACATTGTTGGAGCCACCGGTAGAGCCAGTGACTGACAATATAAAATTGGCAGGCACAGGCGCCTGACCAGTAGCATTCAGGGCGTTAAAGTTATTGATCAGCGTTGTATAAGTACCGCCCACCCGCCGCTCCACTTTCACCATCGCTTGCCCGGCCAGGCGCGAATCCACAGTCACTCTGTATCTGTGCGCCGGTGACACATTGTTGTTATCCACTGTTGGTGATAAACAAGCGATGTTGGTGTTGGTGGTACCGTTATTACAGGTGCCGGCCAGATAACGATAACCTGTGTTACCAGAGCCTGAACCGCGCAGCGCCACCGATTGCCGCCTTTGGCCCGGGCTTGAGGTACTGCCACCTTCACCGGAAAAATTACCAAACTCATCCAAACCTATACCGAGCCAACCACCGGCAAACCCCGGAATACCGGGTTTAATGCCATAACCCAAGGGACCACCAAAGGCCCCAGGCTGAGGCGTGATACTGGCGTCAGACAATACCACCGCCATACCATCAGCACCTTCACTGCTGGTGCGGCCATAAGCAAAGTGGTCAAACTCGACCACCACCAGATTTTTATCACCAGGGAATAACCGTTGGAAACTGGCTGCTGTGGATTGGTTACCAACAGCCTGAGTCATCCGCAAACGACCATTATTTAATGCCGGGCTGTAGTTGCCACTACTGCGGCTCACTACCCAGTCAGCCGAACTTAAACTGCTGGTGCTAAAAGTGTCATTAAAACAACTCAGACCCAGGCCACAAACCACGCCACCATCGAGTAAAGTTAAAGCATTGGCATCAAAAGTGGCGGTGGTATTGTTGCCCTGAATCACAGTACGTTTGCCGGTAAAACCACCTTTGAGCTCAACGTTATTGCTGTTGCCCATATCAACATCACCGGCCACCAGCACAAAACCGTTAATCCTCACGTTATTGCCAATTTTTAACGAACCCGATACCACCAGCAATAAATTATGGGTTTGCCCTGCCCAGTTCAGCTCAACGTTATTGCCAATTTCCAAAGAACCATTGACAAAGATCCGCACTGTGGTGCCAGCGGCATTAAAAATCAGGTTGTTAGGCAAAGTGGTGGTATTTAAAAAATAATCACCG
>JAYRUI010000048.1:1978-11004 GCA_041919175.1 Rheinheimera sp.
CCTGTCACATTGTAACAATCCGGATGGTCAGCAAAACAATTGGCCCAGGCGGGAATGGCGGAATTATCTTTTACCGCCTGAGTCCAGATTTGATTACAGCTTTCACCAATAGCCAGCACCTGCGCACAGAACAACAACAAGGCAGCGGTTAAATAACGCATCAATAAGCCTCCATCTGCACCACACGACTGGTTTTTACATCACCGGCAATACAAACAGCAGAGCTTTTCAGGCGGAACAAAGGCCGGCCGGTATTGTCGGGGTTTGGCACCTCATTACAGGTTAAAGTGGCACTACATCCGGCTAAACCGGGCACAGTGGCCAAAGCACCATTGGCGTCAAAATTAATTACTGATGCCGCATTTACCGCAGCACAGTTGCTACTGCCGCTTAACGGAAACAAACGCACTAAACCAGCCTGCAAGCCCGACTGAGCGGCATTAAAAGCTCTGCTGCCCTGAACTTCAAAACTCACGGCGATGCTGCTGCTGACAAGCTGACGGCCTAAAAACAAAATAAGCGCCGACATCAGCAAAATGACAAAAATAGCCAGCACCAAAGCACTGCCGCGCTGCGCCCGTAGTAGCAGGCCCGGCATTTTTTTCTGATAAGAAGCGCTGTGATTAAGGCACATTGGGTACATGGATCTCATGGTTAAAAGACAAATCCTGCCCAACATCCAGCGCTGGGCTTAAGCGCCAGAATAAATGCAAAATAGCGCTGCGGGTTAAACTGACGTTGGCTGTGCTGTATCTGAACATGGCGTCATTACCATTGTTAATACCAACGGCCATTAATTCACCGGCGACATTGGGTGGTAATGGCTGAGCGGTTGAAAAACCATAATTGCTATAACGGCGCAGTTCATTGCCCTGACGGCAAAAGCTAACCGGCTGTTCGGCAATATAAAAACGTTTTTGTGGTGATTCCCAGCCAAAATTGCTTTGCCCTGGTCTGTTATTCAGCAAGCGAATGCGCCTGGTATGGGCAATGCCGTCTGCGTCATCCATCGCACTTTGATCAGTGGCAATATCGGCACTGCGAGCCTGACTCAGATCGTAAACATGCCTGGCATCTGTGGCGTAAATCACCAAACGCTGGCTATTGTTCACCGACCAGGCGGTATCTATAGTGGTGACGCCTATCCAGTTACGGTTGATTGGAACCAAAGGTAAATCACGGTAAATACCACTTTGCGCCACCGGAGCAAATTCGACACAATTAATGGAATTACTGGAATTGCCGTTCACCCGCACACTTCCAGGCACGGCGCCGCGCACTTCGCGGGTCACCCGCTCCAGCGCAAAACGGCTTTGTTGCAACACTTGCTGTACCGAAGTTGCTTCAGTGTACATCGTTGCCCCCAACCGCAAATAGCTGGTGACGCCAACGGCCAAAATACCCAGCAGCAACATCACCGTAATAAGCTCTATCAGAGTGATGCCAGCGTTCAATCTGACTGATAAGGGTTGATGCATTACCAATTCCCCTTAAAACCGGCAAACACAATAGTTTCGCCACCCGGGGTCGTCACCTGAATTTCCACTTTTTTGGCGCTGTTGTTGGCAAGGCCTAATCTGCTGCCATCGTAACTAACAAAAATCGCCACCAGATAATTACTGTAATAGTCAGCCTGCGACTCATTCAGAATATTCACTAAAGTTGCACCACTGGCGCGCAAGCAATGAAAATCATCGACATCATCGTATAAACGGCGGTTGGCTTCTTCAGTGGCGCTGCTCATGCCCGTCGCCGGGCACGCCGGAATGCTGGCAATACAAGCGGCGGCACCGGCTTCATTACAACGTAATAAGTTACTGCCACGAGTGGAATTTTCATCAAAATTCATCGCCATAATTTCGTTCATCAGACTATGGCCAAGCTCAGCCGCCCGCACCTGATGCCAGGGCTCGGTGCTGCGCACAAGCATAGGCCCCATAATCTGGCTAATCATTAAAATAGCGATGGCCAGCACCACCATGCCGATAATCAGCTCAATCAGGGTAAAACCGGCGCTGGCGACACGTTTTAACATAGGCTTAGATAACCGTTGGCGGCAATACAGATATCGGCTTGTTGCCCTTGTCGGCTCATCATAATACGGCAACCTCCACTACAGGCTCCGGTCGGGCGGCCCCAGCTATCAAAACGCAAAGTCAAAGGCAAAGCCCCGCTGCTGACGCTTACATTGGTACCCGTTAAATCAATGGCTTGTGGGTTGTCGTTTAAGACAAAACCGGGATTGGCAGAACAAAGATCCGACGTGGCAACACCGGCAGCAGTGGCCTGAATCACTAAGGCAGGACATGTAGTGTTAAGATTGGCGGTGTCTTGCATACTTTGCAGCTGAATTTGCCGACCAAGTGCCAGCAGTTGATCGCGCTGGCCCAGCACCACTTCGGCATCAACAGTTAAAAAACGCGGTAACGCAGTAACTGCCAGGATGCCAACAATCAGCATCACCACCACCAGTTCTACTAAGGTAAAGCCGGTTGTTTTTGCCTGCATTGGCAACATCCTGACAATAAAGGCTGAATTAACAGCCCTGCGTTTGAAGTACGAGCACAGGTTTTACACCAGCAGTTGTTGATTGTGAATAAATTAACTGACAGGCTTTCGTTGCGTCTGATTCATAGACCAGCGGTTTTGGCGTGATCACCACTTTATCAGTTGGAGCTGGAGCTGCATCAGTACTATCAACCACAATCCATTCATCCGCCGACAGCTCCAATACCAGCGCCAAATCAGCTTTTGTTGCTTTTGGATAACCGTAAACCACGTTGACTGCCGGGCCGACCAATGTGCCGGTAGCACCCTTTTCTTTGCTCTGCAAAATCGCTTTGCTATACACCAGCGCATTGGCTGATTCAATGGAGCCTTTCAGACCATTGAGCGTAGAAATTTTTGCATCACCCGCCAGGTTCAGAAACTTCGGTGCTGCCGTTACCGCCAGAATACCGAGGATCACGATAACAATAACCAGCTCAACTAAGGTAAAACCTTGATTCTTTTTCATAACTATTCTCTTACTGCCTGGATAAAATTAAGGTTTATTTAAAAACGAACTTACTTGTCCGGTGACCGGGTTATAAGTAAAACCATTGCTACCTGCTTCATCTGTTGGAGCAGCTGTTAAACCTGTGGTTTGGTGATAAACACAACGGGTTGGTGTTGCAGCAACACGCACATAAAAATTCACCGCAGCTAACTGCGCAGCTGTAGTAGCTATGCTACTGGTGGTTGGTGCTTGCTGAAAAATAGTCCGGATCACAGTTTCACAAGCAGCAGGGGTAATAGCGGCTGCAGCTACACCACCGGCCGGAAAGCCATTGGCAGTGGCAACAGAAACATCGATACCATCGTAATCCACGTTAACCACACCGCCTGTACCCACAGGGCGACCTGCCACTTCCCATGCAGCGCGCACTAAACCGACCGCAGAAGCAAAACCACCGGCCGTGCCTTCAACCGACACATTTTCAGCCTGCTCTGTCACATTTAAAAAACGTGGCAAAGCCGTAGCGGCCAATAAACCGAGGATAATAATTACAATGACCAATTCAATTAAAGTAAAACCTTGTTGACGGCTCGACATAGCTTTCATGTTGTCTGCTCCAGAAGGATAAAGTTAAGTTATTGTGTGTTATATCATTAATTAATGACAGCTTTTAGCTATATTGCCAAGTGCTGTTTTAACCGTTCTTTTTATAGGCACTGAGCATATCCCACATCGGGGTAAAAATACCCAGCGCCAGTATTAACACCATCACCGCCACTATCACTATCAGGATAGGTTCGATTTTGGCGGTCAGGCTTTTTAAATCAAACGCCACTTCCCTTTCATAAAACAGCGCTACTTCCTGCAGCATATCGTCGACTTGCCCGGTTTCTTCGCCCACTGCCAACATTTGCATCACCAGTGGTGTGAATAAGTTACTCTGGCCAGACACCCGCACCAGACTTTCGCCCCTTTCGATATTACGCCGCATTTCGCGGATTTTTTCGCCCATATAATCGTTATCCACCGCTTCTGCCACCAGGCTCAGCGCTGAGGTTAACGGTACACCGGCACGCAACATTAAGGAAAAACTGCGGGCATAACGGCCAAGGGTGGCCCTGTTAATAATGTCGCCCATAATAGGCAATCGCAGTTTTAACTTGCTCCAGCGATAACTGCCGGAGGGGGTTTGTAAATAGCGGTATAACGCAAAACATCCCATCAGTGTTGCCAGCAATAACCAATGCCAATAGTTGATAAAAAAGTTTGAGGTTGCCAGTAACACTTGAGTGGCCCATGGCAACTCGGCATTAAATTTGGCAAACATACTGGCAAACTGTGGGATCACCAGCAGGTTTAAAATCACCATGGCAATCACAATAGCGATCAACACAAAAAGAGGATAACGGGTGGCCTGGGTAATTTGTTTACGCGTTTCCAGCTCCTGCTCAAAATAATCAGACAACTGCAAAAAAGCATCATCCAGCCGGCCGGTGTTTTCACCCACATGCACAATACTGACAATAAGGCGGTTAAATACTTTAGGGTGACTGGCCAGCGCCACCGATAAATTGCGGCCCTTTTCCAGCTGGTCGGCCAAATCCGACAACACTGAGCGCAGTGATTTAGATGCGGTACTCTCCGCCAAACCACGGATAGCGCGGATAATCGGAATACCGGCTTTCATCAGCGAATACATCTGGCGTGAAAACACGATGAGCTCAGTCAGCCCAACTTTGGGGCCGCCCAGCTGCAGTTGCCAGATGGACGCACCAGCCTCCGGCAATAACTCAATTTTCAGCGGCACCAGACCACGCCTGACTAATAAATCAGCAGCCGCCAGTTCACTGGGCGCTTCCAGCACACCAGCTTGTGGCTGACCCTGAGGGTCGCGGGCGGCATAACGAAAATTGGCCATTACAACGCCGCTCCTTCGTCCTTGGCTAAATCATCAAGCTCGACATATTCCGACACTTTAATCACTTCTTCCAGCGTGGTAATGCCTTGCTGGGCGTAATCCAGCGCCATGCTGCCGAGGGTTCTGAAGTCACTGTTTTGATAAGCAATATGGGCAAAATCTTCCGGATCGTTGCGTCTGAGCGCATCGGCCAGCGGTTTGTTAATCACCAGGAGTTCAAACACGCCTAAACGGCCTTTATAACCACTGTAGTTACAGGACTGACAACCGCGGCCCTGCCAGAACTTCAGCTCATCGCGGGCTTTAAAGTGTTTTAACCAGGTTTGTTCCAGCTCATCAGGCTGATAAGGCTGTTTACAATGCGGGCAAATACGCCGCACTAAACGCTGCGCCAGAATAGCGCGCAGCGCACTGGCCACCAGATAAGGCGCGGCGCCCATATCAATGAGCCGCAAAGTACTGGTGACGGCGTCGTTGGTGTGTAAAGTTGACAGCACTAAGTGACCGGTTAAAGCGCCGCGTAAACCCATTTCAGCGGTTTCCTGGTCACGCATCTCACCGACCATCAGAATATCCGGGTCTTGCCGCAAGCTGGTACGCAGCACATTGGCAAAATCGAGCCCGATTTTATGGTTGATTTGCACCTGGTTAATGCGTGGCAGCCGGTATTCCACCGGATCTTCCACTGTGATAATTTTTACGCCGGCCTGGTTCAGCTCGCTCAGCACGCCATACAAAGTGGTGGTTTTACCCGAACCTGTTGGCCCTGTCACCAGCACCATGCCGTGTGGACTTTGAATAATACGCCGCAGTTTTTTCAGCAGATGATCCGGCATACCGGTTTCGTCCAGCGACAATAAACCAGCCGATTGGTCCAGCAAACGCATCACCACAGATTCACCATGCTGCACCGGCATAGTCGACATCCGCACATCAATGGTGTGGCCTTTGACCTTGATCTGAAAACGGCCATCCTGCGGCAGCCGTTTTTCGGAAATATCCAGCCCGGCCATCAGTTTCAGCCGCAGCACCAGCGCTGAGGCAATACCGGTTTCTTTCAGAATGTTTTCCTGCAGCACACCATCAACACGCTGGCGAATACGCAGCACCTGCTCGTCGGGTTCGATATGAATATCAGATGCCCGCACCTGCACAGCGTCTTCAAACAACGACTGCAACAGCCGCACTATGGTGTTGTCTTTGTCGTTGTCGCTGCTTAATGCCGTAAAATCAATGGCATCTGTGTCTTCGTATTCTTCCTGTAACTGGTGCGCAATGCTTTCAATTTCTTTGGTGCGCCGGTACAGGTTGTTAAAAGCTTCAATCAGCTGGCTTTCGCGCACCACGGCAATATCGATAATTTTGGGTTCCAGCAGCGGCGCTATCTGGTCGAGAATCGATAAATCGGCCGGGTCGCTCATGCCAAGCAACACCGACTCACCGCGGTCTTCCAACACCAGCGCTCTTAAACGGCGGGCATGCACTTCCGGCAATAACTGCGCTGCTTTGGGGTCAATCCGACGCTGACTGATATCCAGAAAAGACACATTCAGCTGCTGCGCCAAAAACTGCAACAACTGATCTTCAGTTAAAAAAGCCAAATCAATCAGACTGGCGCCCAGCTTGCGGCCCGTGGTTTTTTGTTCGGCTAAAGCGCGGCTGAGTTGTTGTTCACTGATGATGCCTTCATGCACCAACAAATCACCAAGTCGCATTTTTAAACGGGGTCTTTGCATTGGATCACTCTGCTATGGCTAAGCGTTGTTGAATAAATTGCACAGTCGCGGCCGATAGCCCGCCTGTGGTTAAAGCTTGTTGATAAGCATCTTTGGCCTGTTGCTTTTGTCCTTGCTGGTCAAGCACTAAGGCCTGGCCGAGCCAGCCACGGCCAACACGGGGCTGCAAGGTGGTCAGCTGCTGCCATGCCAGTAACGCCTCAGCGAGCTTTTGTTGTTGCTGCAGTGCATTGGCTTTCAGTTGCAACACTTCAACAGCAGCAAAAGAGGGGCTGATACGCTGCAGCGCCTGCTCTGCTTCAGGCCAGTTTTTCAGCTGACTGGCTAAACGACCTTGTTGTAACCACAACATATCGGATTGCAGATTGAGCTGCTGGCAAAGTTGCAGCAATTGCTGCAAAGCCGGCCACTGTTGCAACTGGCGGTAACTTTCTGCCAGCCACTCATAACCCTGCACATCAGCGGGTGACAGCTGAATATACTGCTGGGCTTGTTGTTGCAAGCGCTGCCACTGGCCTTGATGCAGCGCCTCACCCGCTTGTTCAGCCAAACGCTGCAACTGCAGTTTGGCATCAAATACCACGCTTTCCACCTGCATGGACGAAGGTGCTTTTTCTGCTGCTTCAGCATTTTCAGCCATAAACTCAGCAGGTTTTTGTGCCGGAAAACTATCGTTGTTATTTGTGCTGTTGTCTGTGCCGTTGCCTGTGCTGTAGTTATCTGCGCTGCTGTTTGTCACCAGCGCTGTAGCTGCTGTTGTCACTGAAGACGCTGCTGTGTCAGCAAAACCGTTGGGCTGTATAGCAGTGTTTGGAGTGACCTCGGGTTTTGTCACAGCAGGTTGTGAGGCTGCAGCCACAGTTGCGGCCTGTTGATTGGCGTTGCTGCTTTGCTGTTCAGTCACCACAGCCTCGTTACCCACAGCATCTTTTGCTTTGGTATCCGTTGCCACGGCTTCCGCTGCAACCGCTGCTTTTCCAGCGCCACCTTTCAGACTGGCCTTGTCCGCCACATCAGAAGTTGCAACATGATTGTTCGCGCCTGGTGTGGCGGCAGTTTCTGTAGCGCCAGACAAAAAACTAAAGCTGTCATTTGCCCACAACACAACAGACGCCAGCGCAACAACAGCCAACAGCATCCAGCCACTTTTCAAGCGGGCCACTGGCGGGCGCGGCAAACTGGGCTTTTGCGGCACGACTGCCGGGCTAATTTTGCCTTGTTGTTTATCAAGGTCTCTGAGCATTTGATTAATGACACTCACCAGCGCACTCCCAACATTCCGAGCACGCCAGGCAGGTAATAACCCAACAGCAGCAACGCAGAAACAAACACAGGCCACCAGAATGTGAGCTGCAATACGTCGTCAGTGTCACGCGCGGCATACATAATTTCAGCGCAGCCAAGCTGCTGTTTGTTTTTGCCAAACCCCAGCATCAGGGCTTTATGCGCCAGCATATTGATCAGCCTTGGAATACCTCTGCTGTAAAAATGCAGCAGCCACAAAGACGCCCGACTAAAAACAGGCCCGGCAACACCGGCCAGCTGCAAACGGGCGCGCACATAACAAGCCACCTGGGCGCGGTTTAACACCGACAAATCATAAGAAAAGCTGATGCGCTGACGTAACTGACGGAACTGATACAAAGCCAGCCGCTGATTCAGCTCCGGCTGGCCAAACAGCACCACCTGCAATAACTTGCGTTGTTCGGTTTCGAGGTTGGTCAAAAGCCGCAAGGCTTCTAAGGTTTCATCCGGCAGGGCCTGGGCTTCATCAATCAGCAACACCACTTGTTTTTGCTGTTGTGCCAAGAGCAGCAGCTGACGTTGCAGCAGCTGAGTCAGCTGCTGCGGGTCAATATTGGCGGAATGTTTTAAACCCAGCTCCAGTGCCAGAGCCCAGCGCAGTTCCAGTGGCGACAAATTCGGATCCGGCACATAAGCCAAAGCGAAGTTATCCGGCGCTTCCTGCAACAATTTTCGGCACAACAAAGTTTTGCCTGTGCCCACTTCGCCTGTCACTTTGATAAAACCTTCGCCTTGCGCCAGCGCTACTGTTAACACGGCCATGGCTTGCTGGTGGATAGGTAAATCCACATAAAATGCCGTATTGGGTGTTAAGCCAAAGGGCGCTTCAGACATGCCATAGTGCGCAAGGTACATCATCAGAACTTACCGCTGCTCAGCCCAGTTTTGCACCTGACTGCCGGACTGCTGAATTTGTTGTTGCCAGACACCGGCCTGCACTACGGTTGGCTTCAGTAAAATCACCAGTTCTTTTTTCTTTTCGGTTTTACTCATTGATTTAAATAAAGAACCCACCACAGGAATAGACATCAGCCCTGGCACACCACTTTCAGTGTCGGTGATCACTGTT